>CALINF010000019.1 GCA_938045215.1 uncultured Halieaceae bacterium
GAATCGCGCAACGTGGTGCGCACCCGGCCATACAGACCAGCGCCGGCATTCTGGCCGATAATAGGCCCGACCGCGCCCGACAAGGCAAAAATTGCCGCCAGCGCAACCGGCGTAATCCGACCCATGATCGCCGCTCCCGCCACCGAACTGTCACCATACTGGGACATCACCCTGAGCACGTAGCTGTTACCGATAGGCGTTGCAAGATTCGTTAAAACAGCAGGGCCGGCAATGGCCAGCAAAGGGGTGAGGTCTGAACGGAATTGGTCGTAACTGACTCGGCGAGGCAGCTTATGTACTCCAACCAGCGCTCTCCACGCCGTTAGTAACACGGCAAGCCGGGCCACAACCGATGCCCAAGCGGCACCTTCGAGCCCCCAATCAAAGCCAAAGATAAAAATTGGGTCGAGGATGGCGTTGACGATAGATCCAATCAGCGTGGCCCACATTGCCCTGCGCGCATCACCAATTGCGCGAACCGCCGCTGCCGCACTCATGCCAATCACCAGAATAGGAATGCTGGGCAGCAAAATACTGCCATAGCGTATGGCGAACTCCAGTGTTTGACCGCTGGCACCCAGCAAGGCCAGCAACTGTGGCAGGTAGAACCAGGCAACAGTACTAATGATTAGAGCGGTCAGGCCATTGAATACCAATGCGCTGGTACAGAACTGACCTGCCTGATCTCTGCGATACGCACCCTCGGAGCGCGCAACTAATGCGCCCAAACCGATCTGCAACCCTATACTGATTGAAACGAGGAAATAGATCAGCGTACCGGCAAACCCAACAGCTGCCACCAGTGCCTGTTCGCCCAGCAGGGTTAGAAAATACATATCGATCAGATCGACACCGAACATGGCCAGTAAGCCGGTGGCACTGGCAGTCGTCATCGCCAACACGTGCCGCATGGTTGAGCCGCGCGTAAACACGGCCTGCTGATTGATGGTCATTTGGGAGTTCGAATCGAACGAATGACCGTGCAATCTCGTCTGTAAGGAGTTGGCATAACTGTCCCGAAGGGCACACAACGCTCCGCATCATACTGTAAAACTGACATGGGGTGTCTGCCCGCACCTGCATGGGACCATTGCGAAACTGCACAGGAGCAGCCTGAGCCTCGGCGGGACAAAAGTGCGTAAAAGCGCTATGCTTCGCACCTCACTCAAGTACGTAGAACGATCTTTATGAACACATCCTATGACGCTGCGAATGCTGGCGCCAAGCCCCCTCTGGATACTACCAACATGATCATCTTTGCAGGCTTACCGCTTGCCGCGCTGATTCTGGTTCCAGCATGGGGCGTCTATCACGGCTACGACGGCTTCCAATGGGGCTGGGCTATAGCCTTTTTATATCTCAACGGCCTCTCAATCACTGGCGGTTATCACAGATTGTGGGCGCACAAGTCCTATGAGGCAAAGCCGGCACTGCGATGGTTCTTCGCGTTCTGGGGTGCAGGTGCGCTGCAAAACAGTATTTTGATCTGGGCTTCTGATCACCGTCGGCATCATCGCCACGTGGATGATAAAGATGAGGACCCTTACTCTGCGAGCCGCGGCTTATGGTTCAGTCATATGGGATGGATGCTGCGTAAGTACCGGACCAACGCAACGGATTTCAGCAACGCGCGCGACCTACAGCGCGATCCCATCGTTGTCTGGCAGGACAAGCATTACGTGATACTGACAACCTTTATGAACGTGGCGCTGCCACTGGCACTGGGCGTGTGGCACGGAGATATTATTGGCACATTACTGCTGGTAGGGTTACTGCGACTGGTGGTTAATCACCACGTGACGTTCTTCATCAACTCCCTTGCTCACTACTGGGGTTCGCGACCCTACACAGAGTCTAACAGTGCAAGAGACAACGGCTTTCTGGCATTCCTTACCTATGGCGAGGGCTATCACAACTACCACCACATCTTCCAGACAGACTACCGCAATGGCATCCGCTGGTGGCATTGGGATCCCACCAAGTGGATGATCAACCTGTGCTCCCACATTGGCCTTGCAAGCAAACTGGTGCGGGTACCTGATTTCAAAATTCAGCGCGCAATCCTCGACACCCAGTTCGAGCGCGCTCGTACTGAACTGGCCTCCCACGAAAGCAGCGCCACTTTACGGACTATTCTGGAGCGCGAGTACCAGCTGTTTACTGACTCCATCAATCAATGGAAGTTGCTGCAATCAAGGCGAATGGAAGCAAGGGTTGCCCAGTTCGAGGGGGCGTTGGAAGAACGCCGACAACAGCTGCACAACCGCTGGGAGAGCGCGGCACTACCGAGCAAACTCAAGGAGCTTGAATACTCCCTGAAGATGCAGCGCAAACGTCTGACGCTGCTGATGGAGCAGATGCGGTACCAGCAGATGGAACCCGCCTGATCGACAATTAACTCTACCTGACACAGGGCCTACCTATGAGCCAATCCGTTTATGACTTCAGCTGCCAGACCACGGGCGGCACAGACCGTGACCTCAGTGAATTCAAGGGTAAGGTATTACTGGTCGTCAATACAGCGTCCAAGTGTGGCTTCACCCCTCAGTTCGAGGGCCTGGAACATCTGTATGAGCAATATCACGAACAGGGTCTGGAGATACTGGGCTTTCCCTGCAACCAGTTCGGCAAACAGGATCCCGGTAGCAACGGCGAAATTCAGGAGTTTTGCCAACTGAACTACGGCGTGAGCTTTCCCATGTTTGGCAAGATCGAAGTCAACGGCGGCGGTGCAGATCCACTCTTCAAACACCTGAAAAAAGCAGCGCCAGGTGCGCTTGGCACACAAGCCATCAAATGGAATTTCACCAAATTCCTCATCAACGCAGAAGGCGACGTGGTAAAACGCTACGCCCCAGCCACCAAGCCAGAGGATATCGCGGACGATATCGAGGCGCTACTGGGCTGACCTTACCGCTGGCACGTACTTCTGCGGCAGCATCAGTGCTCGCGTGTTGCGCAAAACTCGATGTCGGGCCAGCGCTCTTCCATCAGTGACAGATTGACGCGCGTTGGCGCGAGATAGGTGAGGTAACCACCTCCGTCGACCGAGAGATGCTCTGCCGCCTTCTTGCGAAAATCTTCCAACTTGCGCTCGTCATCGCAATACACCCAGCGCGCGGTATAGACATTGACCGGCTCATACATGGCTTCGACTTTGTACTCATCTTTCAGGCGATAAGCCACCACATCAAACTGCAGCTGCCCAACGGCGCCCACGATGAGATCTGAATTAGACAGCGGCGTAAAGACCTGAGTCGAGCCTTCCTCCGACAACTGTTGCAGCCCTTTCTGCAACTGCTTGGCCTTCATGGGATCACGCAGTCGGATGCGCCTGAACAGCTCCGGCGCAAAATGAGGGATGCCGGTAAACTGCAAATTGGCGCCTTGAGTGAAGGTATCGCCAATCTGAATCGTACCGTGGTTGTGTAGTCCTATGATGTCACCCGATACGGCCTCCTCCACTAACGACCGCTCGCCCGCCTTGAAGGTCACAGCATCGGCAACCTTCACATCCTTGCCAATGCGCACATGCCGCATCTTCATCCCTTTCTCATACATGCCGGAGCAGACGCGCATAAAGGCGATACGATCGCGATGACGCGGATCCATGTTGGCCTGAATCTTGAAAACAAAACCGGAGAAATCGGCCTCCCTGGCATCCACCTCGCGCTCGGTAGCCAGTCGGTTCAGCGGCGGCGGCGCCCACTGAACAAAATCATCCAGCATTTCACGCACGCCAAAGTTACCCAACGCAGTACCAAAGAATACCGGCGTTAACTTGCCTGCCAGAAACGCATCCAGATCGAACTGATGGCTGGCACCCCGTACGAGCTCGATCTCCTCCAGGAAGGCATCATAGTCCTCACCCAGTAATGCGCGCGCATCGCTGCTGTCTAGCCCCTCTATGCGATTGTCCTCGGCCAATACACTGCCCTTACCCGCCGTGTAGAGATGCACCACGTCGGTGTACAGGTTGTAAACGCCCTTGAAATGGCCGCCCATACCGATGGGCCAGTTGATAGGAGCTGCTTCAATCGATAGGACATCCTCAATCTCATCGAGCAGGTCGATAGGCTCGCGAATATCCCGATCCATCTTGTTGACGAAGCTGATGATCGGGGTATCGCGCAAACGACAGACATTCATCAGCTTGATCGTACGCGCCTCTACACCCTTGGCTCCATCAATCACCATGAGCGCCGAATCTACGGCCGTCAGCGTACGGTAAGTATCCTCAGAAAAATCCTCGTGACCAGGCGTATCGAGCAGGTTTACAGTGCGGCCGCGATAAGGAAACTGCATAACAGATGAGGTGACAGATATGCCCCGCTCCTGCTCCATACTCATCCAGTCGGAAGTGGCATGGGGTCCCTTCTTGCCCTTGACGGTACCCGCCACCTGAATGGCGCTACCCAACAGCAGCAACTTTTCGGTGATCGTGGTTTTGCCGGCATCAGGGTGCGAGATGATTGCGAAGGTACGCCGTGCGTCGATGGCGTTGCTCAGGTCAGACATGGTTTTGGCTTACCGCTAAAAAGCGCGGATTATACGCCGTTTCTTGCCGGCGCACAGTGCAAGCGCTGCGGCACAGGAAATGAACGTTTAACTGGCCACTTCAAGCGCTTGTCGGGCGTGAACAAGCAAGCTGGCGCCCACCGCATCGATATCGAGTGGAACATCACCGAGACACTGCGCCATGGACGTAACCTGCAGGCCCTCGTAACCACAGGGGTTGATACGTAAAAAGGGCTCCAGGTCCATGTCGACGTTCAGCGACAGGCCATGATAACTACAGCCCTTGCGCACTCGTAATCCAAGCGATGCGATTTTGCAGCCATCGACATAAACGCCAGGCGCGGCAGGCTCTGGCGCGGCATCGATACCGTACTGCGCCAGTAGCGCTACCAGTGTCTGCTCGATGAGATCAACCAGCTTGCGGACTCCCAGGTTTCGTCGCCTTAAATCCACCAGCCAGTACACAACCCATTGCCCCGGGCCGTGATAGGTCACTTGTCCACCACGGTCTACCTGGATAACAGGAATGTCACCTGGCGCCAATACGTGTTCGGCTTTGCCCGCCTGACCCTGGGTGAAAACGCGGGGATGCTGCAGCAGCCAGAGTTGATCAGGCGAGTCAGCTGTACGGGAATCAGTGTAGTGCCGCATGGCAGCAAGGGTCGAAGCGTAATCAACTGTACCCATATTACGGGTAACGATGGGAATCAAAGCAAGACCTAGATAACCATGTGCACCAGCCCCGTGGCCATCAGATCCTGATGCAATTCACTTAATTGCTCCGGGCCTGTCGCGGTGATGGTTATCGTCATTGAGGTAAAAGTGGCCTTGCTGCTGGTCTTGATGGTAATGGCCTCCTGATCAAAACCGGCGGCATGGCGTTCGAATACCGCCAGCACAAGAAGTGGAAAATCATCCACATTCTTGCCCAGCACCTTGATGGGGTACTCACAGGGAAATTCGATCTTGGGAGGTTCCTGCCCTTCAGTCATCTGCTTCTATCAATCCTCAGGCACTAAACAGCTTGGCAAACCACATCAGCACAACATCCCAAAGGCGCGCGAAAAAGCCACCTGGCTCAACCGCTTCCAGAGCGACAACGGACGCACTGTAAACCTCTTCACCGTCGAGCGTCATGGTCACTTGTCCAACTTCATCACCGATGGCTATTGGCGCTACCAACTCTTCCTGCAATGTGATGGCCGTCTTTAGATGCTTCTGCTTACCCCTTGGCAGCGTAACCAGTGCTTTGTCAGCGATGCCGACCGAAAGGTAATCCTGCTGCCCCTTCCATATGCGCGGCTTATCCAACTCCTCACCGCCTTCAAACAGCGTAACCGTTTCGAAAAAACGAAAGCCGTAATTCAACAGCCCGCGGGTTTCATTCTTGCGCGCGTTCGGGCTTTTAGTACCCAGAACAACCGAAATGAGTCGCATACCACGACGCTTTGCGGAGGCAACCAACCCGTAGCCCGCCTCCTTGGTGTAGCCGGTTTTCAAGCCATCAACGGAAGCGTCTTCACCCAACAGCGTGTTGCGATTGTACTGGCGGATATCGTTGTAGGTGTATTCACGCTGCTTATAGACCGCGTAATGCTCAGGAAAACGCTTGATAAGCGCCGCCGACAATGTGGCCAGATCGCGTGCGGTCATTATATGCTGCGGGTCGGGCAGACCGTGTGAATTGACAAAATAAGAGTCACGCATGCCCAGCGCTTCAGCATGCCCATTCATCATGTCCGCGAAAGCACTCTCGCTGCCAGCCAGATGTTCCGCCACAGCAACCGTGGCGTCATTACCAGAGGAGATAACCACCCCCTGCTCCAACTGCGCGATCGTGACGTCCTTGCCCGGTTCAATCCACATCAGTGACGACCCATTGAACACCGGATTCTGCGACCAGGCGTTCTCACTGACAACAACAAGATCGTCATGGCTGACACGGCCAGCAGCAAGCTCACTCGCCAACACATAGCTGGTCATCAGCTTGGTGAGACTGGCAGGGGGCAACGGCATATCTGCGTTGCCTTCTGCCAGTACTGCGCCGCTATCGGCATCAATCAGCAGGAAGGCTTTGGCACCAACTTGGGGTGGCGCAGGAACAATATCTGCCGCGGAGGCAGGAAGACAAACAGAGGCTAGCAACGCAGCCAGAATAAAACGCTTCATAAATCAGAAAACCGGTATCAATCAAATGTGATGCGCGCGATGGTACCGTATGCGCCATGCCAGCGAAAGAATTCGCCGTAAATCAGTACTTACGGCAATGGCTGGGCATTGGTATGGCCGGCATCTCGCAAGCTGGCCACTACCGACTCCATCTGGGCTGGATCGTCGAGTGGCCCAACCCGCACGCGATAGAGCATCTTCCCGGCCGACTCAACCGGGCTGATAAACACGGGCACAGACAGCGCTGGCGTCAGCTCATCGCGCAGCGCCTGAGCCCTGGCCTCACTGCCATATGCGCCCAGCTGCAGGAACCGATACTCGCCATACGTGGTGCCACGCCTGTCATCTACGCCGGCAATATTGAGCACTTCGACTTCGACTGGCGCGGTACCCTGCTCCATGTAGCCCAGCTTCACCGCCGCACCGTAAGACAGATCAATCAGACGGTCATCATGAAAAGGGCCACGATCATTGACCCGCACAACAACCGTGCGGCCATTGTCCAGGTTGGTCACCCGCGCGTAGCTGGGAATAGGGAGTGTCTTATGTGCAGCTGTGGCCGCGTACAGATCGTATAACTCGCCATTGGAGGTCTTGCGACCATGAAACTTGGTGCCATACCAGGACGCAATACCTCGCTCCTTGTAGTTGTGCGCGCTGGCAAGAATATCGTAGCTTTGCCCATTGACCTCATACGGGGTCTTGTTGCCAACCGCTAGGATCGGGTCAGCACGTGGCACGGCATCGGCCACGTCATCGGCTTCAATATGTCGCAATGGTGCGCCATCACTGATCTCGGGATCTGGTGATGTGGTCACCGGGACCTCGCTGCATGCAACAGCGAACGCCAACAGCGAACAACAGATCAGTAGGCGTATCACTTGCTAACACCGGCCGCGATGCGCTCGGCCAGCTGGTAGACACTCATCGCGTACATAGCACTATGGTTGTAGCGCGTCGTAACGTAGAAGTTGTGCAGCCCCAGCCAGTACTCGTACCCATCCTCCAACTCAAATTTCATCGCGACAGCGCTGGCAGCGGGGTCCAGGTTATCAGCGGCGGTTATACCGGCAGCAGTGAACTCGGCAACCGTGAATTTGGGCTTGAGATCAGCTCGGGTTCTGACAAACCACTCTTCGCCCACATCAGGCTCAGCGGTGGCCGCAGCAATAACCTGCTCTCCGGTGCGCCAGCCATGCCGTTTGAAATAGTTCGCGACACTGCCAATGGCATCTACCGGGTTACCCCAAATATCGATCAGACCATCACTATCAAAGTCTATTGCATACTCTCTATAGCTGCTGGGCATGAACTGACCGTAGCCCATAGCACCAGCGTAAGAACCCTTCATCTCCAAAGGATCGAGGCCCTGATCGCGTGTCAGCATCAGATAGTTTTTAAGTTCCTTGGTGAAGAACGGCGATCGCCTGGGGTAGTCAAATGCCAGCGTCGACAGCGCATCGATGACACGATAGCTGCCTGTGATACGTCCGTAGTAGGTTTCGACACCAATCACAGACACGATAATTTCAGCCGGTACACCAGTTTCCCGCTCTGCACGCGCAAGTGTTTCCTTATGCTCTGCAAAAAACTCAATGCCCTGGCGCTCCCGCTTGTCAGTGACAAATATCTTACGGTAGTCGTACCACGGCTTGGTCTTTTCTGCAGGGCGGGCTATTGCCTCGAGGATACTGTCCTTGCGCTTCGCGTCTTCGAACACAGTCTGTAAATAGGCACGATCAAAACCCTCTTCCTCGACCAACTCATCGATCAACTCCTGCGCAAGCTCACTGGTGCCATAGCTATCGTCGGCCGAGGCACCAAAACACCCAGACAGTGCCAGCACAAGGGTCACATTCAACAGTTTTTTCATTCAGGATGCTCTCTTTTCGTGCGTATTACGCCGCAGTGGCAAGTCAGTTTGTACAGGGTCAGCCGTTTCCTACGGTACGCCGTTCCGTCGAAACGGCCATAAGCAGACCGAAGCCCGCCATCAGCGTCACGACTGACGTACCACCGGCGCTCACCAATGGCAGCGGAACACCAACAACAGGAAGGAGGCCGGCTACCATGCCCATGTTAACAAAGATGTATACAAAAAACGTGAGTGTCAGGCTGCCTGCCAGCATCCGCCCGTAGCTGGTCTGGGCGCGCAGACCTATCCAGAACCCGCGCAACAATATCAATATATACAGACTGAGCAAAAGCAACACGCCGCGCAGTCCAAATTCTTCGGCGAGCACAGCAATAATAAAGTCGGTATGGCTCTCCGGAAGAAAATCCAGCTGCGACTGGGTTCCCTGTGTCCAGCCCTTGCCGGCCCAACCCCCCGAACCGATTGCTGTCTTCGATTGAATGATATTCCAGCCTGCGCCGAGCTTGTCGCTCTCAGGGTTAAGCAGCGTGAGAATGCGTTGCTTCTGGTAATCCTTGAGAACAAACATCCACGCAGGCCACATGGAAGCAGCAGCCAGTACCACTGCTCCAAAAATATAACGCCAGCCGATACCCGCCATAAACACAACAAACATACCACTGGCGGCGATCAACAGGGCGGTGCCAAGATCCGGCTGCTTCAGTATCAAGGCCGCCGGTATGCCAATAATCACCAGGGAGCCCAAGATGTATCGAAATCGCGGCGGCAATATGCGCTCCGCAAGAAACCAGGCGACCGTCATGGGCACCACCAGCTTGAGAATCTCCGATGGCTGGAATCGAAAACCACCCAGCGATAGCCACCGCTGGGCGCCTTTTGCTCCTACCCCGACGAAGATAACCGCAACGAGTAAGCCGACACCCACCAGATAGAACCACGGGGCCCAGCGCATGTATTGCGCCAGCCGAATCTGCGCAGCAACGATCATCACTACATAGCCCACGAGGAAGTAGCGTCCCTGTCGCACCACCGCGCCAGTGTCTGACCCCGAACCGCTGTACAAAACCGTTAAGCCCAGCGCAGTGAGCGTCATCAGCAAAATCAGCAGTGGCACATCAATATGAAAGCGGGCCGCCGTGCTGGGCGGGCGGGCAAGGTCGTTTGACCCGTGCGGCATCTGGCGGACGTAATCACTCATCAGCCAGCGCTTTCATCCCCAATGAGCCAGGTATCCATTACCTTACGGGCGATGGGATAGGCCGCACTGCTGCCGCCGCCGTTTTCAACAATCACAGCAACGGCAATGGTAGGCGCTTCAAGGGGTGCAAATGCAATGAAAAGACCGTGGTTGCGATGACGCTCGGCCACATCCTCTTCTTTGTAAATCGCGTTCTGGGCGATGCCAATCACTTGAGCGGTTCCGGTCTTACCGGCCACCTCATATTCAATGCCTTTGGCAATCTTGCGAGCAGACCCGCGTTCGCTGTGAACAACTGAACGCATGGCCTGATGAATTGAATCCCAGTTCTCCTGTCGCGCCTCCACCTGGCCAATCAAAGGCGCCTGCACAGTCTGACCATCGACCTGGGATACCAAACGCGGCTGGCGCAATTCGCCCCGCGTTGCCAGCACATTAGTAGCCACAGCAAGCTGCATAGGCGTAGTCAGCATATAGCCCTGACCGATGCCCGCACTGAGGGTTTCACCCGGATACCAGGGCTGAGCCATCGCCTCGCGTTTCCAGCGGGTAGAGGGCAGCACACCGCGGCGCTCATTTGTTGTATCGACGCCCGTACGCTCTCCAAATCCGTAGGGATGCATATAGTCGTACATGCGATCAATCGTGAGACGGCGGGCCAGATCATAAAAGTACACGTCACAGGACTCCGCGATGGCCATATTTAGTGCCACCTGTGGCGCATGCCCGGTACCCCGAATCTTGAGAATCCAGTCGCGATAGCGCCGTGAGTCACCGGGTAGACGGTACCATCCCGGGTCCGCCACCGTGCTCTCGGGAGTAACCAGTCCCGACTCCAGCCCGGCCATGCCCATGATCGGCTTGATGGTAGAGCCCGGGGGGTATTGCCCCTGCACAGCCCTGTTGAACAGGGGCACGTCCGGGGAATCGCGCAGCGCACTGTACTCTACCGAGCTGATGCCGTTAACAAACAGATTGGTATCGAAACCGGGGGTCGAGACCAGCGCCAGAATGCCTCCCGTGGCAGGGTCTATTGCTACAACAGCCCCGCGTCGCCCTTCCAGGGCGTCGTATGCTGTTTTTTGCAAGCGGATATCCAGATGCAGTTTCAGGTCGGCTCCTGGCACGGGGTCAAACCGTTCCAGAACGCGCAGAACCCGGCCATGCGCATTTGTTTCTACATTCTGATAGCCAACGGTACCGTGCAGGGTGTCTTCGTAAAATTTTTCGATACCAACCTTGCCAATATGGAAGGTACCGCGATAGTCGGTCTCATCGAGGTCCCATGTTTCCTGTTCATTGATTCTTCCTACATAGCCCAGCGCATGCGAGAACAGCGTCCCGTGCGGATAGTGACGCAGAAGTTGTGCATCGACCACAACACCAGGTAGTTGGTGGCGGTTCACCGCCAGTTGCGCGCGCTCTTCTTCAGTGAGACGAAAGCGCAGCGGGACGGCTTCATATGGGCGGCTGCGCTTGAGTTTTTTCTGAAAATTGTCCAGGTCGCTGTCTGAAACAGGCACCAGTGTCTGCAGCTCTGCCAGGGTGTCATCGAGGTTGCTCACACGCTCACGCACAACAGAGAGAATATAGCTGGGTCGGTTATCCGCCAGCAGTACACCATTGCGATCATAAATAAGACCGCGACGCGGCGGCAGTGGTTGCAGCTGCACCCGATTGCGGTCTGACTGCGTGCGATAGGTGTCGTAGTGAGTTATTTGCAGCGAATAGTAGCGTCCCAGGATAAGTGCGAGCAGGCCGAAAACGATGGCAATTGCCGTAATCGTGCGCGCACTGTAAACCCGGGTTTCCCGAAAAGAATCCTTAAGTGCAATGTGCTGGGGCATTGGGAATGCTGCCTGGCCTGGGGGTTACGCGCTACTCGCGATGATACGGGTGGTTCACTGTGATTGTCCAAGCCCTATACAACTGTTCCGCCAATAAAATGCGTACCAGAGGATGTGGCAGAGTTAGATCACTTAGCGACCAGCGCTGATTCGATCGCTGCAGAACATCTTTGGAGAGCCCGTCGGGGCCGCCAATCAGGAAGGTGACGTTTTCTCCAGTCATCTGCCAGTCCTGCAAATGCCCAGCCAGCTGTTCTGTAGACCAGGACTTTCCCCGAACATCGAGGGCAATCACACGATCGCCAGCAGCGACCGCCTTTAGCATATGCTCCCCTTCCAGATTACATAATTGCTGTGGGGTTCGATCACCGCCGCGACGCGCCAGAGCAATCTCGCGAAAACCGAAGTGGTACTCTCTGGGTAACCTGCGTACGTAGTCATCGACGCCCTGCTCAACCCAGGACGGCATGCGGGTACCCACCGCCAGTGCGGTGAGACGCATTATTGCTCTTCGTCAGTGCTGACCCAGAGTCGCTCCAGATCGTAAAAATCGCGGGTTGCCGGCAGCATGACATGCAGTACAACATCGCCAAAGTCGACCAGCACCCACTCGCCAACATCGTCACCCTCTACTCCCAGCGGCGGCATGCCCGCCTTCTTGGCCTCAACCACCACGTTATTTGCCAGTGACTTGACGTGGCGATTGGACGTGCCGCTTGCGATCACCAGACAGTCGGTAACATCTGTCAGATCAGTAACATCCAACGCAACCGTATTGACCGCCTTTAAATCGTCGAGGGCATCTGTGACCAGGGTTTTCAATGTGTTCACTTCCATGTGGGTCAGTAACACTCCAGAGGGTTAATCATGCGGAACTTTCCTTTTGCCGGTATAGACCGTGCTGATCAATGTAGTCCAGAACCGGCTCGGGTAGCAGGTAGCGGACAGATTGCCCCAATTGTAACAGGCTACGAATTTCCGTGGAGGAAATTGCGAGCGGGCGCAGTTCTTCAACATGAACCAGGCCTGAGGCCTGTCGATGCAGTTGAGCTGGTGCGTCACAGCGATGCGACTGCAACCAGTGCGCCACCACGCCTTCGTCTGGCAGCGTCCACCCGGGTCGCGCTATGACGATCACATGAGCAATATCAAGCAGTTCGCGCCAGCGGTGCCAGCTAGCAATGTTCTGCAGGGCGTCACAACCCATTACCAGGCACAGGCCACGCTGCGGCCCGATATCCTGACGAATGTCCACCAGGCTGTCGTAACTGTAAGACAGACCCCCGCGCGCGAGCTCGCGCCGATCACAGCCCAGCCTGGGCTCGCCCGCAACGGCCAGCTCCACCATTGCTGCCCGATGCTCTGCGCTACAACCTGGCTGCTCCCGGTGCACGGGCTGCGCGCAGGGCATGAGATCGAGGTGATGGAGCTGCAGATGCTCAACCAGTTCGATGGCAGAGCGCAGATGCCCATAGTGCACGGGATTGAATGTACCGCCGAATACGGCAACCGCTCTGGCCGGATCCACCTGCGCTGACCTGACAGTGCTCAAGTACGAATCTGCCCCTCGCCAAGCACCACAAACTTTTGCGAGGTCAGCCCCTCAAGACCAACCGGCCCGCGTGCATGTAACTTGTCTGTGGAGATGCCGATCTCCGCGCCAAGGCCATACTCAAATCCATCGGCGAAACGTGTAGAGGCATTAATCATCACGGAGGCGGAATCGACCTCGCGCAGAAACCGCATCGCCCGCGGGTGGTCCCGCGTCACGATAGAATCCGTATGCTGTGAGCTGTAGCGAGCAATGTGGTCAATGGCCTGATCGAGCCCGCTGACAATACGTATCGCCAGAATCGGTGCAAGATACTCTGCCGACCAATCTTCCTCGGTAGCTGCCAGTGCCCCTGGTAGCAACGCGCAGGTGTTCTCACAACCGCGCAGTTCCACGCCCGCGTCGCTATAGGCCTGCGCCAGACGCGGCAGCACGGTAGCGGCCTCGGCCTGGGCAACCAGCAGGGTCTCCATTGTGTTGCAAGTGCCATAACGCTGGGTTTTGCTATTGAGTGCGACAGCGTATGCCATATCGGGATCGGCGCCCTCATCTATATAGACATGACATACCCCATCCAGATGCTTGATCACCGGCACCCGCGCATCGCGACTGATTCGCTCGATCAGTCCCTTGCCACCACGGGGCACGATCACATCCACAAACTCCGGCATCGCAATCAACTCGCCCACGGCCGCGCGATCAGCGGTAGCAACGACCTGAATCGCCGCTTGCGGCAACCCGGCAGCAGACAAACCCTGTGTCACGCAGGAGGCGATGGCCTGATTGGACGCAAGCGCCTCGGAGCCGCCGCGCAATATGCTGGCATTGCCGGCTTTCAGGCAAAGGCTCGCCGCCTCAACGGTTACGTTGGGTCGCGATTCGTAAATGATACCAATGACACCCAAAGGTACCCGCATGCGCCCCACCGCAATACCCGAGGGCATAGTGTTCATATCTGTAATGCTGCCCACAGGATCGGGCAGCGCGACGACCTGCGTCAAACCCTCGAGCATGGCGTCGATACGGGCAGGTGTAAGCTCCAGTCGATCAAGCAGTGCGGGGGCCAGTTGATTGTCCCGACCTCTGGCCATGTCTGCGGCATTCGCTTGTGCCAACTCCGCACGGGCACCATCCAGAGCATCACGCATAGACAGCAGCGCCTGGTTGCGTGCTGCCGTGGAAGATGACGCTACCGCGCGCGATGCCTCCCGTGCCGCCCGGCCCAGTTCGGTCATATAGATCGCAATATCGGTGTTCATGGTCATGTCGATGCCAAGCCATCCAGCAAGAGAAAGCTGGCGATTATACCCGATGGCCCCGCCTGGTGTGCCAGGCGGTTGCGCGAAAAAATCACCAGCAAGCCGGGCATGTGCGATCCGACTCCAGGGGTCGATACGTGCATGTTGCTGCAAAACTGACAAACCAATTCGCGTGCAGAAACCCAACGAGAATCTTATTGACAATCATTCTCATTAGCATTAACTTGGATACATTATCAATCGAACGTAAATGACAGGCCGCCACACTATGTACGTCTGCATCTGCAAAGGTATCACCGACACGCAAATCCGCGCCGCCGTAGAAGACGGTGCCAGCTCGGTCCACGATGTTCGCAATGCGCTGGGCGTGGCCAGCCAATGTGGCCAATGCGGAGACCTGGCAAGTGAAATCGTCCACCAGTCTCTGCACCCCCAAAGCAACAGCGAGTCGCTGTTCTACGCCGTCAGCTAGCCATTCTCTAAACCTTTCTACATGATAATCGTAACGATTATCATTAATGTTTTCCTTTATTATCAGACACTTAAGTTGACTTGGTTGCACTCTGAGGGCACCATGATCGGCGTTTAAAACAGGAGACGACAATGAAAGGCGATCCACAGGTTATTGCGCACCTCAATACCGTTCTTGGCAACGAGCTGGTTGCTATCAACCAGTACTTTCTGCATGCACGCATGTACAAGGACTGGGGCTTGAAGGAGCTGGCAGATCACGAGTATCACGAATCAATCGATGAGATGAAGCACGCGGACAAACTGGTCGAACGCATCCTGTTTCTGGAAGGGCTTCCCAATATGCAGGACCTGGGCAAGCTGATGATTGGGGAGAACACCCAGGAAATGCTCGCCTGCGACCTGAAACTGGAACACGTTGCCCACAATGACTTGCGAGCGGCTGTTACCTACTGCGAATCAGTCGGCGACTACGTGTCTCGCGACCTGTTCGTGGAAATCATGGAAGCAGAAGAAGAGCATATTGACTGGCTGGAAACCCAGCTCAGCCTGATCGACAAGCTCGGCCTGCAGAATTACCTACAGACCGCGATGGAGACTGTTAAACCGGTCTGAGTAAGCGCTACTCCGCGCTGGCTGAGGCTGCAGCAGTGTCCTTGATCAGCGTCTGTAGTTCACCGGATTCGTGCATCTCAGTTACGATGTCACACCCACCAATCAACTCCCCGGCCACCCATAGCTGGGGAAATGTCGGCCAATTCGCATACGCGGGAAGGTTTGCGCGGATCTCCGGATTGGCCAGGATGTCCACGTAGGCAAAACGCTCACCACAGGCCATCAGCGCCTGTACGGTGCGCGCCGAGAAGCCACATTGAGGCTGATTAGGCGAGCCCTTCATGTATACCAGGATGGGGTTCGACGCTATTTGCTCTTCGATGGTTGCGATAATTTCCATTGTTGTCCCTGTTCTCTCACGTTGCCAACTTACCCCGGGTTATCCCGGGGGCGCCATTCTAACGACTTCGACCGCAAAAATCGCGTCCAGTTGCATGCAATTGCCAAACTGTCATTTCGGCGATATGCTCTGTCTTTAACAGGCAGCCACAGCTGCCTTTTTGCGTTTTTGGGAGTAGCTCAACATGTCTGGCCTGATGCCTACCTACGCGCCTCTACCGGTGACATTCAGCCATGGCGAGGGCCCTTACCTGTTTGATACGGCGGGACAACCCTATCTGGATGGCATTTGCGGTATCGGCGTGACTAACCTTGGCCACGTTCATCCGCGGGTGACGGCAGCGATCCATGAGCAGTCCTCGCGCTTGCTACACACATCCAACCTGTACCATATAGCGGCCCAGGAGCAACTGGCCGAAAGCCTGACGCGGGTTGCGGGCATGGACAATTGCTTCTTCGGCAATTCCGGAGCAGAAGCCAACGAGGCCGCAATCAAGCTGGCACGACTGTACGGTCATCAGCGAGGCGTGGAGCGCCCGGCCGTCATTGTATTGGAGCATGCGTTTCACGGCCGCACGCTGGCCACACTCACGGCTACTGGCAATCGCAAAATCCAGGCTGGATTCGAGCCCCTCGTCAGCGGCTTTATCCGCGCGCCCATCAATGATATTCAGGCCATCGCACAAATTGCCGCGAACAATACCAATGTCGTTGCTGTGTTGCTGGAACCCATTCAGGGCGAAGGTGGCGTTCGCCCACTGGACACCGACTATTTGCTCGCTGTGCGCCAGCTGTGTGATGAACACAACTGGCTGTTGATGCTGGATGAGGTACAAAGTGGCAACGGCCGCACTGGCACTTACTTCGCCTACCAGGGTCTGGGGTTTATGCCCGATGTGGTTACAACCGCCAAAGGCCTGGGCAATGGCATACCGATTGGCGCCTGCCTGGCCCGGTCAGCCGCCGCCCAGGTGTTCTCCGGCGGCAATCATGGTTCAACCTATGGCGGCAATCCGCTGGCCTGTGCCGCTGCCCAGGCCGTGATCGACACCATAACCGATGACGATCTCGCCTCACGAGCGACTCACCTTGGTGGCGTTATCCGCTCTGCCTTTGATGAGGCACTTACTGTCCCCGAGATTGTGGTCGAGGTGCGTGGCCGCGGCCTCATGCTGGGAATAGAGTTGGCACGCAGCTGCGGTGAACTCAGTGCGCTGGCGCTTGAAGCGGGCCTGCTAATCAACGTGACTGCCGGCAGCACGGTACGGCTATTACCCCCGCTGATCCTTGACGACGAGCAGGCTCGCTCACTTGGCCACGGTGTCGCCTCTTTGATCAACCGCTGGGCCTGACCCAGCCAAACAACTTCTCACGCGAGCTCACTACACACTCACTAAACCTGGAGCGACCTATGGCTTCCCCCAAACATTTTCTGACCCTTCTCGACTTTTCGCCGGCCGAGCTCAGCGCATTGCTGCTGCGCGCGATAGATATGAAACGGGCGCATCGAGCGAATGAAGACCAGCGGGCGTTTGGCGGCAAGGTGCTGGGGATGATATTCGAGAAATCCTCCACTCGTACCCGCGTCTCTTTTGAGGCAGGCATGGTGCAACTGGGCGGCCACGCTATGTTCCTGTCGCCCAATGACACCCAGCTGGGGCGTGGGGAGCCGGTCGAAGACAGCGCCCGGGTGATCTCATCCATGGTGGACATCGTCATGATTCGCACCTTTGGCCACGACATCATCAAGCGTTTTGCCGCGAATTCCAGCGTACCTGTTATCAACGCACTGACCGATGACTATCATCCCTGCCAACTGCTGGCAGACATGCAAACCTGGCTAGAACAGCGCGGCCCAATGGCGGGCAAGCGGGTCGCCTGGATTGGAGATGGTAACAATATGTGTCACTCCTATATCAACGCTGCCCGTCAATTCGACTTCCAACTCGTCATCAGCTGCCCCAAAGGCTTCGAACCCAAAGCCGAATTGCTGGCAGAGAACCGGGACCGCGTGCACATCGAGCGCGACCCGATGGTCGCTGCCGCTGGCACCGATCTGGTCGTAACTGACGTCTGGGCCTCTATGGGGCAGGAAGAAGAGCAGCGTGAGCGTATGCAGCACTTCGCCAACTATCAGGTGAACGAGGCACTGATGGCGCGGGCCAACAGCGATGCACTCTACATGCACTGCTTGCCTGCACATCGTGGTGAAGAAATCAGCCACGAATTGATGGATGCCGATGACACTGTCATCTGGGAGGAGGCAGAGAACCGTTTGCACGCCCAAAAGGCATTGATCGAAGCCCTGCTGCATGCCAGCAGCTAGCTCCACAAACCTGTCGCAGACCGCCGGCTTTGCGCGACTGCGACCGCCAACGGGCACAAATAACCTGATGATCTATAGCTCTGCATTTTTATAGAAAATAATTCGTATAAAGGTCTTTTCCTTTCGATTTTGGCTTGTCCCAGGAGCGGAACCAAGCACCAATCAGCGCTGTCCGGTAAGTGCGTACCTACACCGGATAATATGCACATGTTATCCACAGAATAAACCCAAGCTAATGCCCTTGCATTGTCGTAGATAGCGCATTATCTTGTACCTGTGCCACACGAGCACCCCAACATATGGGGTAAAGCGAGGAAAAAACGCAACTAGAGGCCTGAATAAGGTTCTCAGTGCGGGCATCAGTACAGGGGACAACAATAATAGGAGTTCGCAACACCAACACGAAGCCCTGGGCCATGGGGATTCGGTTGCGCCAAAGGCGGCGGTGTTGTGGCCTGGGGAAACAGTCAAGCCTCTCGTCGAGAGTTTCGGACGGCCATTCCGGCTCGTCCATGCGCTCGTGGCTTCACTGACGACTGGCTCCGGACAGACTCCTATGAAGGAAAACTCCCAACGCACCAGCCATGGGCAGGAAGCGGCATCCAAACAAGAATAAGGCCAGTACTACAACTCGGAGTAGACATGCAAACAGAGACCAACCCCACCGGAACCTCAGCTGAAGCCCCCGCACCAACGCAGGAACAGGCGCCAGCCAGCGCAGCATTGACCGCCACTGCCCCCGGACAGATGCGAGTCATCAAGCGCAACGGGACAGTGGTTCCCTTTGAAGCGAGCAAAATCTCGGTGGCCATCACCAAAGCGTTCCTCGCCGTTGAGGGCGGTACTGCGGCGGCCTCCAGTCGCATTCACGAGACCGTTGCCAAACTGACCGACCAGGTAGCAGCGACATTCCAGCGTCGTATGCCCTCTGGTGGCACGATTCATATCGAGGATGTGCAGGATCAGGTAGAACTGTCGCTCATGCGCGCAGGCGAGCATAAAATCGCGCGTGATTATGTTATCTACCGGGAAGAGCAGGCCCGCAAGCGTGCTGCCAAGCAAGCATTATCCCCCGCAACGCAGGAGGCAGCCGGCGGAATCAACGTGGTTCAACTGGACGGCTCCCGAGCACCACTGGATCTCGAGCGCCTGCACACGATTGTGAGTGAAGCCTGCCAGGATCTCAGCGATGTCAGCGAGACCCAAATCCTGGATGAAGCGCTCAAAAATCTCTACGACGGTGTGACTCACGAAGAGTTGAGTACATCTTTGGTCATCACAGCACGCACACTGATTGAGCAAGAGCCAAACTACAGCTTCGCATCAGCTCGACTGCTGTGTGACAACCTGAGAACCGAGGCACTGAATTTCCTCGGCATTGCTACCAGCGCGACGCAGGCAGAGATGACCGCATACTACCCGCGGGCATTGGCCGCCTACATCGAGCGCGGCGTTGAACTCGAATTGCTTGCACCCAATCTGAAAGGCTTTGATCTGGAGCGCCTCGGTCAGGCGCTGCTGCCCGAGCGTGACCTGCAGTTTACCTATCTGGGTCTGCAAACACTGTACGACCGCTACTTTATCCATAGCGATGGCGTACGCATCGAACTTCCGCAGATTTTCTTTATGCGCGTAGCGATGGGGCTGTCCGTTGAGGAAGATGATCCCAACGCACGGGCTATCGAGTTCTACAAGTTGCTGTCCTCGTTCGACTACATGAGCTCTACGCCTACATTGTTCAATGCCGGCACACTGCGGCCGCAACTGTCCTCGTGCTACCTGACGACGGTGCCCGATGACCTGCACGGCATTTACGGTGCAATCCAGGACAATGCAATGCTGTCCAAATTTGCCGGCGGACTGGGTAATGACTGGACACCTGTGCGAGCACTGGGAGCCTATATCAAAGGCACCAACGGCAAGAGCCAGGGTGTTGTGCCCTTCCTGAAAGTGGTGAACGATACTGCGGTAGCAGTCAATCAGGGCGGCAAGCGCAAGGGCGCTGTCTGCTCATACCTGGAAACGTGGCACCTCGATATCGAGGAGTTCGTTGAGCTGCGCAAGAATACCGGTGACGATCGCCGACGAACCCACGACATGAACACGGCGAACTGGATTCCCGATCTGTTCATGAAGCGCGTCTTCGACGACGGCGACTGGACCCTGTTCTCACCAAATGATGTGCCCGACCTCCACGATCTCTATGGCGCCGCCTTCGAAGCGCGCTACCAGCAGTATGAAGAGATGACACGCAGCGGTGAGCTCAAGCTGTTCAAGACGCTCAAAGCACAGACTCTGTGGCGCAAAATGCTGGGCATGCTATTCGAGACCGGCCATCCCTGGATGACCTTTAAAGATCCCTGCAACCTGCGCTCGCCGCAGCAGCACACCGGAGTCGTGCATTCGTCCAACCTGTGCACAGAGATCACCCTCAATACCAACGCAGATGAAATTGCGGTGTGTAATCTGGGCTCAGTAAACCTGCCCCAGCATATTGATGAGAATGGCCTCAACCTTGAAAAGCTGGGTCAGACAGTACGCACTGCGGTGCGCATGCTCGACAACGTTATCGATATTAACTACTACTCGGTGCCACAGGCACAGACGTCCAACTTCCGCCATCGCCCGGTAGGTCTTGGCCTGATGGGTTTCCAGGATGCGCTGTATAAGCAGCACCTGGCCTACGGATCAGACGAAGCTGTAGAGTTCGCCGACCGTTCCATGGAAGCGATCAGCTACTACGCCATCGAAGCCTCCAGTGCATTGGCAGAAGAGCGCGGCCGCTATTCCAGCTATGAGGGTTCACTGTGGAGTCAGGGCGTCTTCCCCATAGACTCACTGGATATACTGATCGAGCAACGTGGTGCAGATTATATTCAGGTCGATCAGAGCAAGACCCTGGACTGGGACAGCCTGCGCAGCACGGTGAAGTCACGCGGCATGCGCAACTCCAACGTCATGGCAATCGCACCAACAGCAACAATCGCCAATATCACTGGTGTCTCACAGTCCATTGAACCTACATACCAAAACCTGTATGTGAAATCCAACCTGTCCGGCGAGTTCACAGTCGTGAACCCCTACCTGGTGAAGGATCTGAAAGCGCGTGGTCTCTGGGATGGCGTCATGGTAAATGACCTCAAGTACTACGACGGAAGTGTACAGGCGATCGATCGTATCCCTGCTGACCTGAAAGCCATCTACTCCACGGCATTCGAGGTAGAGCCGCGCTGGTTAGTCGGCGCCGCCAGCCGACGCCAAAAATGGATTGATCAGGCGCAATCGCTAAACCTCTACATCAACAATGCGAACGGCACGAAACTGGATATCACCTACCGCATGGCGTGGTTCAGTGGCCTGAAAACCACTTACTACCTGCGCTCGCTCGCAGCTACAGGTACCGAAAAGTCGACTATCGATACCGGTTCACTCAACGCAGTGTCCAGCGCAGCGGCAGCGCCGCAACCCGCTCCAGTACCCAAGGCCTGCTCAATTGATGAACCGGATTGCGAGGCCTGTCAGTAAGTTGACGGGCTAACCAAAGACAATAACGCGTGCGCTACAGCGTAACGACAACACAACAGCCAGACCGTATAGAGATTAGGCAAAGGAAAAGAGGATAACCATGTTGAACTGGGACGATTACCACCAGGAAGATACCGCACCAGCGGCGACAGCCACTGCAGCTGTTGCGCCTCCGGTACCCGAAGAACCCGCACCTGCTCCGGCACCTGTAACGGCCGCTGAGCAAGCCCCCGCACCTGTAGAGGCAGAAATACCGGCTGTTGCAAACGACCGCATAGCCGATGCCGCCCGCAGCGTCGCCACTATGGATGTGGCGCCCGGGCTGGAAGAACTGGAAATGGGTGCTGCCCGGGTTTCAGTTGATGAGAAGGCAATGATTAATTGCCGCGCCGACCTGAATCAGTTGGTGCCCTTCAAGTACGACTGGGCCTGGCAGAAATATATCGATGGCTGCGCAAATCACTGGATGCCCCAGGAAATCAACATGACCGCCGACGTGGCAACCTGGAAAAGCCCGGAAGGCCTGACCGAGGACGAGCGCCGCATCATCATGCGCAGCCTGGGTTACTTTTCCACGGCCGACTCGCTGGTCGCCAACAACCTGGTGCTGGGTCTTTATCGATTGATCACCAATCCAGAGTGTCGTCAGTACCTGCTGCGCCAGGCATTCGAAGAGGCTATACACACCCACGCCTACCAGTACTGTATTGAATCACTGGCAATGGATGAGGGTGAGGTATTCAACATGTACCGGGAGGTACCCTCGGTAGCGAAGAAAGCGGCCTGGAGCCTGAGCCA
>CALINF010000020.1 GCA_938045215.1 uncultured Halieaceae bacterium
CATCAGTACTTTCATATAGGCGCGTGGACTGTGAATATTGACTTCAGCGTGAGGCTGCGCGGGGTCGCTTGCGTTGCCGAAGCGAAAAGTTTCAGTGCCGTCATGAATGATCAGGCTACCTACCGACATGTTTTCAAGTACGCGAAACAGGATACGCCTCGATAATTGCTCACCAGAAAGCAGGCTACGCACCTGTGGAAGCAAGGTGATTTGGCTGACACTCATATTGCTCATTTCAATGCTCCAGAAGCTTCGGTTCCCGGGTGGGGGTAGAAAGGTATTTTTTTAATAAACAGCTTCAGCGCCTGCCAGTAGATAGCCAGCGCTACCTTGGCAGTCATGAATGGGTAGCGCAGCAGCATGGTGTTGAGCGCGCCTGCTGTCATGGGCTGCGCCTTCAAGGCCAAGGTAGCGTCAAAGACTGTGTCTGCGCCTATCGTGGTGGCCATATGTAGCACCAGTCGCTTGTCGGGTGTATTGCTGCGCCAGTGATAGCGCATACCCATTGGGTTAAACGGCGATACGTGAAATTGTTTTTCAAACTCAGTGGTAAGCCAGTGACCGGTGCCTGGACCACGTAACACGTAGCTGTGGCGTTCGTTCCAGGGCGTATTATTGACTTCAGCCACGAGGTACTGCAGCGCTGTTTCGTCTTCGTTGAAGCAGTAGTAGCAGGCAATGGGGTTCATCTGATAGCCAAAATAGCGCAGGTTTGCGAGCAGGTAGATAGGCCCCGTGTGATTCTCTCCCGTTTCTTCCCAAATTCTTCTGCGCACTTCATCCTCCAGCGGCAGCGCTGCATCGCCGAGGAAATCGCTGCGCTTGAAGCGCGCAAGCGCTGGTCCTGTGGCTGACCACAATGGGTTGCCTTTGAATAACTCAGGAAGTTCTGCCAGGTTAATGAACGGCATAAAGACTCGATAGCTGAACCGGTGCTCTCTTGGTTGATGCCTGCGATGTCGCAAGCTACCGGTGTAGAGTCTGGATTTCACGCAGCAACCCGTGCCGTTTGTTGCAGCGCATTGGCAACGCGCAGCGCGCTGACGACTCCGTCCTCGTGAAAGCCGTTGTGCCAGTAGGCACCACAGTACCAGGTGTTGTTGGTACCGTTGATTTCTTCCCAGCGCTGTTGAGCGGCCATGCCTTTGAGAGAAAAAACCGGGTGGTCATAGCTGAACCGGCCCAGAATCAGGTTGGGGTTTATGGCCTCTGTGTTGTTCAGTGTCACGCAGAATGTCTCCGGTGCCTCGATGCCTTGCAGAATGTTCATGTTATAGGTGACGACTGCCCTGTCTGTACTCACACCCAATTGATAGTTCCAGCTGGACCACGTTTTCCTGTTTTTTGGCAACAACCGGGTGTCAGTATGCAGAACTACATCGTTCGATTGATAGGGCATGGCGCCCAGAATTTCCTTTTCCTGAGGCGTTGGGTCACCCAGCATGGCCAGAGCCTGATCTGAGTGGGATGCGATCACGACCTGATCGAAGGTGAAAGAGCGACCGTCGGCCAGTTCAATGTTCACACTGCCTGGCTGACGTTGGATCTGCTTGACCCTGGCGTTGGTAAAGATGCGCGACTCGAAGCGTTGGCATAGCGGTCGTAAGTATTCTCTCGATCCGCCCTCAATGACTCGCCATTGAGGCCGGTTTTTTACCGACAGGAGGCCGTGATTCTTGAAGAAGCGCACGAAGAAACTGACCGGAAACGCCATCATCGTGTCGCAGTCCGCAGACCAGATTGCGGACCCCATTGCGATAAGATACTGCTCGCGAAAACCCTCGCTGTAGCCATTGCGTTGCAGGTAGTCTCCAAGCGTTTCGGAATCGCTCAGCGTGTTTGACTCCAGATCTGCAATAGACTCTTTGTTGAACCGCAGGATATCGCGAACCATCGCCAGAAACCTGGGAGACACCAGGTTGCGTCGCTGCGCAAACAGGCACTTCAGGTTAGTGCCCGAGTACTCCAGTCCGGAGTTCAAGTCGTTGACACTGAAACCCATGGCCGTCGGTTTGCTGGAAACACCCAGTTCATCCATTAGCTCGATGAAGTTAGGATACGTCCAGTCGTTGAACACGATAAAGCCGGTGTCTATTGCATAGCGTCGTGTGCCCAGAGTGACATCCATCGTGGCAGTGTGGCCGCCAATGCGGTCGTTGCCTTCAAAAACCGTGACTTCATGGTGCTTGCTGAGATAGTGAGCACTCGCCAACCCAGAAATTCCCGACCCTATAACTGCAACTCTCAAGCGTACTCTCCTTTACGTGCCCCGTTGGTGGCGGCTGTCGATCTCAATGTCCAAGTTACGCCCGGCTTCCGGCAATGGATCAACCCTTACTTGCTCGTGGTCTTTTGGTGATCCGGTGGTGGGTTAGGGGCGTATACTTAGCCAAATCCGCAAAAAACAGGGTTGTAGGGTGGAAGAAAAGCAAGATACCGATTCTAGTGCATTCAAGATACCGACAGGTAGACGCACTGACGAATGGAGCGAGTGTTTGGCGTTGATAGCGCACAACGAGGACAGGGCGGCATTTACGCGGTTCTTCCGACACTTTGCCCCCTTGATTAAGGCGTTTGCATTGTCTGGTTCAACGATGTCAGCCACCCACGCAGATGAACTTGTGCAGGAAGTAATGTTGAAGGTATGGCAAAAAGCCGGTGGCTTTAACCCGGAGAAGGCGGCAGCAAGCACCTGGGTTTACACAATTGCTCGCAACTGCCGTACTGACATGTTCAGGCGATTACAGAAGTTTGATACACCCCTGGCTTCAGAGGACTTCAGCCTTGACCAGGAGCATGAAGAGCCATTTGCGATGCTGCAGAGTAAACGCGGCAGTGAGCAGATCCGGGATCTGATGGGGACTTTACCCGCTGATCAGGCCCAGATTCTGGCCAAGGTATATATGGAAGGGAAGTCTCATGCAGAGGCAGCCGCGGAACTGGACTTGCCACTGGGTACGGTTAAATCCCGTGTGCGACTGGCAATCCAAAAATTACAGATTCAGGTAGAAAGACGTTAATATTATGGCTAAATTTCATCCAAGCTTAGACTTACTCACAGAGCATGCGGCGGGCACCTTGCCTCTCGCGCAGACTGCTTGCTTGTCGGCACATCTCAACTATTGTGAGCAGTGCCGTCAAACAGTTTCCCATCTGCAGAATGTTGGAGGAGCCTTGTTTGGCAACCTCAGCGCTGCGCCGGTCTCGGAAAATGTGCTGGATTTTGTTCTGGCCCGCCTTGATGAATCAGCACCTCTGAGCTACAGCGCGTCCGAGGCAGCCTCGACCGGGCGTACCCCTGCAATCCTGCAGCGATTAATGAAAGGTGATTTCTCCGATCTCAGCTGGAAGAAAGTGACAGATTCGTTGCGCATCAGCTATCTGAAGACGGGCGACCCCGATTTCGAATTTGCCTTGTATCACATCAAGGCCGGTGGTCGTATCCCTGAGCATAAGCATGGTGGCTCCGAGATGACGCTGGTACTGCAAGGCGGGTTTTCAGACTCGGCAGGTAGCTACCACGAGGGTGATTTTATCTATCGTGAAGCTGATGAGTTACACGCACCTACGGCGTTGCAGTCAGAAGATTGTATATGTTTGGCGGTGCTCGATGCCCCGCTCAAGTTTACCGGTTGGAAGTACCGCTGGATGAACCCCTTTCTGCAACTGCGTACCGGCTAGGCAAGCGACTCCAGACTGACATCAGGTCCCATTCAGTCTTGGGCCCCTCCAGATAGCTGGTGGGGCCTTTTTTATGTCACCAAAGTAAGCGTTGACGGTCGTTTAGGGCTGTAGAGCGCATTCCCATTGGCCTGTAGTGTCATAGCCAGCGTGAATCTTGAGCATAATTACCATATCGTAAGAGCTGTGATACTCTCGTCGACCCTCCGGATTTCCAGGAAGGGGCAAACGGCTCGAAAGAAGCCGCTGGCGGGCGCAAGCGTCCAAACATCAAAATCAATATAGCTGTGGGGTCTACACCGATATGCGTCTCGCTATTCCCAAAGAAACCCATCCGGGAGAAAACCGGGTTCCCGTGATCCCCGATACGGTTAAAAAACTTACCAGGCTTGGCGCCGAAGTGGTTATCGAGTCTGAAATGGGTAGTGGCTCAGGGTTCACTGATGAAGAATACGTAAAAGCAGGTGCAACGGTCAGTCACGATCGTACGGCACTGTTTGCTGAGGCAGATATGCTGTTGCGGTTGCGTAAACCCACTCTTGATGAAGTGGGCCTTATGAAGACCGGCTGTATCCATATCAGCTACCTCGATCCGTTCAATGAGCCTGAGCTTGTCAGAGCATTGAAAGCGGGTGGCATTACGTCTATCAGCATGGAAATGATTCCGCGGACTACTCGCAGCCAGAAAATGGATGCGCTTAGCTCTCAGGCTAACTTGGCCGGCTATGTGATGGTGATGCAAGCGGCGACTCATTTACCTCGAATTTTTCCAATGATGATGACTCCTGCGGGCACGCTTAAGCCTGCCAAGGTGTTTATTATCGGCGCGGGCGTTGCCGGTCTTCAAGCCATCGCGACAGCCAAGCGACTTGGAGCCAAAGTGACAGCCTTCGATACGCGCCCGGTGGTCGCTGAGCAGGTACAGTCGCTGGGTGCAACGTTCCTCGACATTGATCTGGGCGAAACGGGTGAGACTGCAGGTGGTTACGCTAAAGAACTGACCCCCGAGCAGATTCAGATGCAACGCGATGCCCAGAAGGCAGTGATTGCTGAATCAGATGTCCTTATCACCACCGCTCAGGTATTTGGACGTAAGCCGCCAGTCATTGTGACACGGGATATGGTGGAAGGCATGAAGCCAGGTTCTGTGGTGGTTGATATGGCTGCAGAGACCGGAGGCAATGTAGAGGGCTCAGTGCCAAACGAGACGGTCGTGATCAATGGCGTCACTGTTGTTGGCAAGGGCAATCTTTCCAATGAGGTGTGCCGCGACGCCAGCCAGATGTACTCCAGCAACTTGTTCAGCCTGGTCGAGGACAGCTGGAACGAAGAGTCAAAGTCCTTCGTCATCGACTTTGATCACGACATCCTGCCGGGTTGCATCATCACCCATGGCGGAGAGGTTACTAACGATACTATCAAAAATATCCTGGAGGGTAGCAACTGATATGGACGCTGTATTCCTGACATTCATTCTCATGCTGTCCATCTTTCTGGGCTTCGAATTAATCACCAAGGTACCCGCGACCTTGCATACTCCACTGATGTCCGGCGCCAATGCGATCTCCGGTATCACAGTGGTCGGCGCTATCGGTCTTGCCGGTACCGGTCAACAGGATCTGTCCAACTGGCTTGGTGCTGCCGCCGTAGCGCTGGCCTCGATCAACGTGGTGGGCGGTTATATGGTCACTGATCGCATGCTCGCCATGTTCAAGAAGAGGGAGGGTTGATCATGGAATCAACACAACTTCTGATTCAATTGAGCTATGTGGTTGCCGCTGGTTTGTTTATCTACGGACTTAAGCTACTCGGCTCAGCCGGTACAGCTCGCCGCGGCAACCTGCTGTCAGCGATTGCAATGCTGTTGGCAATCGTGGCGGCACTGTTGGACCAGGGCATTGTGGAGTACCAGTGGATTCTGATCGGGTTTGTACTTGGCGGGGTCATTGGTGCGGGTGCGGCACGTCTTGTGCAAATGACCTCAATGCCGGAGATGGTTGCGCTCTTCAATGGCTTTGGTGGTATGGCGTCACTGCTGGTTGGCGTGGCCGCTATTGCCACGGCAACAGGCACGTTCACACTGGTGACAATTGTCCTGTCGATACTGATTGGTGGCCTTACCTTCACCGGATCGATGGTTGCCTACGGCAAGCTCAGTGAGCGTATAGGTAGTGCGGCGATTGTTTTTTCTGGCCAGCAGATCGTCAATAGTTTGATCGTGTTGGGTATTCTGGCGAGTGCGGTGATGTTCTGCATTGAACCTGCGAACGCCCAGTGGCTGTATCTGGTGATCGGGTTGTCGCTACTGTTCGGTATTATGGCGGTGATCCCGATTGGGGGTGCAGACATGCCGGTGGTGATATCGCTGCTGAATTCCTATTCCGGACTTGCGGCGTGTGCTGCTGGCTTTGCCATCAACAATAACATTCTTATTGTCGCAGGATCGCTGGTGGGTGCATCGGGCATCATTCTGACCCAGATAATGTGCAAGGCAATGAACCGTTCATTAAGCAATGTGCTGTTCAGTGGTTTTGGCAGTGCGGGTGGTCCCGCTGAGAAAGTGGAGGGCGAGATCAAACCAATCTCAGTAGATGATGCCTATTACATTCTCGAAGCGGCCAGTAATGTGGCGATCATTCCCGGTTATGGAATGGCTGTGGCACAGGCCCAGCACGTGGTTAAAGAGTTGACCGAGATACTCGAAAAAAATGGTACAGAGGTGAATTTTGGCATTCATCCGGTGGCGGGCCGCATGCCCGGCCATATGAACGTATTGCTTGCTGAGGCGGATGTTCCCTACGACCAGTTGCTGGAGATGGACGACATCAATCCACGGATGGAGAACGTCGACGTGGCCATTGTTATCGGCGCTAACGATGTGGTGAATCCTGCGGCGCGTGAGTCCGAGGGGTCACCGATCTACGGTATGCCGGTGATCAATGTTGACCATGCCAGAACGGTGTTTGTACTCAAGCGATCAATGGCTTCGGGTTTTGCAGGCATAGAAAACCCCTTGTTTTACAAGGACAACACGCGCATGTTGTTTGGCGACGCCAAGGAATCAATCGGTGGATTGATTCGTGAATTCGGCAATTGAATAAGCGTTGACCACTGCTTGGAAAAGCCGGCTATGTGCCGGCTTTTTTTTCAGTGACGGTGCGGCAATACGGGCCAATGCGTAATTTCACATAATCATGAGGCCGATCAATGTGTTTTTACGACGATGGGCTAGAGTTAGCCTGATCCAGAGAGTAAGAGAGGTGTGTTAGCAGTGGCAAAACGCAGCATAAAGAAGTCCGAGCAACCCATGATGGCGGCTTTGCGCGCAGAGCACCGGCACATTGCAAACGTGATTGCACTGTTTGGCGATCAGCTGGATGCTATCGAGAAAGGCCAGCTGGTTGATACCCACGTGGTCTATGAAACGATTGATTATATGGTGCGCTGGCCGGACCGGTTTCATCATCCACGCGAAGATATTCTCTATGCGCGCGCGGCTGAATTGGACTCTGAGTTGGCCGATAGCGTCGACAGTCTTCAGCGTGAACACGACGATACGGCCCGACGCGGCAGGGAGTTACTTGAATGTATTGAGCGCTGGCGCGAGGGCTCGGTGCCAGGCGCTGACGTGGTAAAACGCGGGCGCGAGTACATTAAAAATTCCCACAGGCACATGAATGCAGAGGAGAAGCTGGTTTTTCCTCAGATAGAGGCTGTGCTTAAGGAGTCAGACTGGATTGAGTTTGAGTCCCAGGACAGGCTCAAACCCTACGCAGACCCAGTGTTTGGCACTCGGGTGGACCGCGATTTTCGCAATCTGGCACGCAAGCTGCGCCTGGGTGTCAAACATGGCATTGAGCGAGGCGTGATGACGGAGTGGGTTAGTCTGGACGCCTTGATAGAATCCTACGAGGTGTTTTCTATCGCCTATGAATCAACTCGCAGCGTAACGCAGGATCACCTGAAGGCGGCCTGGTACGACTCCGTTGATATCGTCAAAGACACGCCGTTCACAGCGGTGTTTCGTTGTGGTCTGAACAATACGCGCCTCAGTGCGCGCTGGCTGGGTGAGGTGGTTGGAATTTCCAAGGACGCGCTGGAGGATCTGTCGCGTGTCAATCAGGATCGGAAGGACCAGATTCGAGTGTTGAAGCGGGAAGGTTACTGACACTCCCGGGCTCCGCCTGCTGCGTGTCGCGAAACTGTAAGCGCGCAAGGCGGGCATAAAGCTCGCACCGACCCAGAAGTTCCTCGTGGGTGCCTGTATCTACCAGCCTGCCCTGATCCATCACGGCAATTTGATCCGCATGGAGGATTGTCGACAGACGGTGGGCGATGATAACCGTGGTTCTGTTGACCATGAGTTCCTCCAGCGCTTTTTGCACCTGAAACTCACTGTCGGAATCCAGTGCGCTGGTCGCCTCGTCCAGTAGAAGAATACGCGGATCGTTTAGTATCGCGCGGGCAAGCGCGATGCGCTGACGCTGACCACCAGATAGCCGCACGCCCTGTTCGCCCAGATGGCTTTGGTAGCCGTCTGGCAATTGCTCCACAAAGTCATGTGCATGCGCGGCGCGCGCAGCCGCATGTATCTCTGCTTCACTGGCATCCAGCCGGCCATAGGCTATGTTGTAGCGCACGTCACCGGTGAATAGTGCCGGCTGCTGCGGAACCAGCGCCGTCAATCTGCGTACCTCACCCAGATCCAGTTCACGCATGTCCAGACCATCGACCAGGACACTGCCCTCCTGTGGGTCATAAAAACGCTGCAACAATTCGAAGACGGTCGACTTGCCGGCGCCAGATGGGCCCACCAGAGCAAGACTTTTACCCGCTTCGATAGGCAATGAGAAATCGGACAGAGCAGGTGTTTCGGGCCTGGCTGGATAGGCGAAAGTAACGTTCTGGAGTGCAACCACAGGTTGCTTGTTAATGATGTCTTGCCCATTGGGGTCTTCGATAAGACTTTCTGTGTGAAGCAGCTCAAGTAAGCGCTCGGCAGCACCTGCGGCGCGCTGTACCTCACCCCAGACTTCAGAAATCGTGCCGAAACCCGCGCCCACCATGATTGCATAGAAGGAGAAGGCCGCCAGCTCACCGCCGGTCATGCGACCGCTAATGACATCCTGCCCTCCAGACCACATCATTGCGCTCATGCCAAAAAATAACAGCAGTATGGCACCGCAGATCAGCAGACTGCGTTGGCGTATCCGCTTTCTCGCAATCTGGAATGCGCGTTCAACTTCGCCGTCAAAGGCGCTTATCTCAAACGACTCTCGTGTGTAGCTCTGAACCACCTTGATATTCTGTATTACCTCGCCCGCGTAGCTGCCGACACTGGCAATACTATCCTGACTCTGGTTCGACAGACTCCTTACCCGGCGTCCAAAGATAAGAATGGGCAGGAGAATCAGGGGTACGCTGCCAACGATGTACAGACTTAACTGAAAGTTGGTGATAAACATCATTACCAACGCGCCGGAGAGGGTAAGGCTGCTGCGCAGCGCCATGCTGAATGAGGAGCCAATAATCGTCTGTAGCAATGTGGTATCAGTGGTCAGGCGCGACATGATTTCGCCCGAGCGATTGATTTCGAAGTACCCGGGATGTAGGCGAACGAGATTGCGAAACACAGCAGAGCGGATGTCGCTACTCACTCGCTCACCCAGCCAGGAAACCAGATAGAATCGAACAAAGGTGCCTACGGAAATTGCGGCCGCAATGATAACCATCACAAATACCGCACTGCGCAAGTCTGCGAGAGTGCCGTTGCTCAAGCCCTGATCAATAAGAATCTGCAGTCCCTTACCCAGGCTTAGTGTTGCGCCAGCGGTGAAGATCAAGGCGAGTGCAGCGCCAACCATGCGCCATTTGTAAGGTGCCAGAAAGCCCAGTATGGCGCGCAAGGGCGCCAGGCCGCGGCTGGGCTCTGTCATCAACTTGCCTTGCCGCCGGGTGGATACTCTAATGTACCTTTGAGAGCCAGCTTCTTGTCATCGGCAATATCAGGGAATGGAAACGCGTCTTGCTCTCGCCAATCACTCAGAATGCTTTCAACCTCGCTCATTTTTTCTTCACTTGCTTGATAAAAGTCGCGCAACTGTAGCACCTGGCCTGCGCCGCTGAAGATAGCGCCAGCGTTGTGTACCAGTTCGATAATGTGGAGGTTCAGATCTTCAGCAACGGCCAGGTATTCCTGAAAATCGGTAGTGTTGACTCCTGAGTCGATACGTATCACGGCAGTCGCCGACTCGATTTTTTCCAGCCGCACGCTGACAGTCTCTTGCAGAACCATGGGGTGTGCGAGGAACAGCTCCCGAAGTTTGCCGAGTATCAGTCTAAGCTGGTCGGCGGTGGCCATCTGCAGCTGCAGGTTGCGGAAAAACCGAATGCGATCTCGGCTGGACAGGTTCTCCACCTCAACCGAGGAAAATACACTGTTGGGCACCACCAGCATTGTGCGATTGATAGTGCGAATCTGCGTCGAGCGAAGCCCAATTTCCTCGACAACGCCCACCACGTTACCGAAACGACAGAGATCACCGGGGCTCACGGGTCGGGCAGTGTACAACGTAATAGCACCGATTACGTTTTCCAGTGTCTTCTGTGCGGCCAGTGCCACCGCGAGGCTGCCAACGCCGAGTCCTGCGATGATGGTCGACATGTTGTAGCCCGCGCGATCTGCCCATACCAACGCGATTATGGTCACCACCAATACTTTGACGATGGTGGTAAATGGCTTGAGTAGAGCGACATAGTGGGCATTGCCCAGACGCTCCATTTTGCGAATCTGGTAGTCCCGAATGAGTGACAGGCCACCCATCAAGAGTACGGTATAGGCGATATAGTCTACGCCAGTGGAGTCGAAATATATCCGCGCCCTCAGAGACAGGCCCATTTGCTCCATGAGCAGGCGGGCGATGAGTACGAACAGGAAGAAGCGCGCAGGAAGGCGGAAGAAACGCTGAATACCCAGTGGAAAGCGGTTTGGAATAAGCAGCGCCAATCGCATCAGGATATTGCTGACCAGGGCGGCCAGAGGCCACGCGAAGATAAAGAAAAGAATGGTAGAGAACCACTGCCAGTTTTCCATGCCCATAATGCGCACATCAGGGAGTATCTTGCTCAGGTAGATTGCCGCTGGAGGCGGCCCCAGTTCCTCCCATAGTGCGGGAATCTGCGCGACTGTCGCGTTGGAGAACTTCCAAACCCGGCCGCCACTTCCATCAGGTACCCGCTGTAGATAGACCGGTACCTCCCCCTTACTGGTTACGATGCTACCCACCTGATCTCGATAGCGCGGTAGGCCATCATTAAGATTGCCTTCCTCTTCATCGCTCAGTTCATCGAGATTAATCACATTTTGCAGACCCCAGACTAACGCCAGAGCCCGGACAAGGCCTTCTGGTGGGTATTGGCTCAACTCTTCTGGCAAGAAGCGCATATCCAGATACTTACTGGCGCGGGTATAGTCGTCTTCCTTGAGTGCAGCGTTGATCGCCAGCGCTGTTGCCAGTGGTGTTCGGGGTTTCTCTAGACCTTCCGGGTCGGTCTCCGACTTCTCTGCAATAAGTTCGGCGGTTTTTTCCTCAGTCTCCAATATTTCTTTTACAGAGGTTTCAGGAGCTTCCACTTCCTGCCCCTGGGTTGTCAGGCTCGCCAGTGCTGCAAGTAGAGGAATCACTGCAAGCAGCACAATTCGAATTGGATATCGTAGAGTCATCGGTATGGGCCTGTGACTAAAAATTTTGATTTGGGCAGTGTAGTGCTTCGGGAAGATGATTGGTAATACCGTAGAAGTATGCACCGGTAATCTCAGGTAGTGCCTTGTTCCTGTTTCTTCTCTATCAGCCGTCCAAACAACACGCCGATCTCAAACAGTATCCACATCGGAATGGCTAGCAGTGACTGGGAAATAATGTCCGGCGGTGTCAGCAGCATACCGAAGATGAAGCAGCCCACAATAATGTAGGGTCGCTTTCTGGCCAGGTCATCGGCTGTGGTGACACCACTCCAGATCATAATCACGGCAGCGATGGGAATCTCGAACGCCAGCCCAAAGGCAAAGAACAGCTTGAGGACGAAGTTCAGATAGCTATTGATGTCAGTCATGATCTGGATATCTTCCGGTCCTACACTGGTAAAAAAGGCGAAGATCAACGGGAAGACCACGAAGTAGGCAAAAGCCGCTCCGGCGTAGAACAGCGCAATGCTCGAAGCCAGGAGGGGTATCGCCAGTCGCTTTTCATGCCGATACATGCCCGGTGCTATAAAGCTCCAGATCTGGTACAGCACATAGGGGATTGCAACAAAAATGGCCGTAACGAGAGTTAGCTTGAACGGGGTTAAAAAGGGTGAGGCAACGTCTGTGGCGATCATGGATGCGCCGGCTGGCAGAAGTTCTCTCAGTGGTTCAGAGACAAAGCTGTAAATATCATTCGCGAACGGGAACAGACCGATGAAAATTACCAGTATGGCCAATAGGGCTCGCAGCAGCCGGTCGCGCAATTCAGTGAGGTGAGCCACCAGCGGCATGGGCTGGTCCTGGTCGTCTTCGCCATTCATGCGGCGGGCTTCTCGTTACCTGTTTCTGGCAATTCGCTCTTCGGTTTGTCAGCAGGGGTTTGAGGCGCAGGTGTATTCACAGTACTGGCATCGTCGACCAGTTCATTGAGTT
>CALINF010000021.1 GCA_938045215.1 uncultured Halieaceae bacterium
ACGATCTCGCCTACAAACTCGTGCCCCACCACCATGGGAACTGGAATTGTCTTCTGGGCCCAGGCATCCCAATTGTAGATATGCATATCGGTCCCGCAGATCGCGGTGCGCTTCACCTTGATCATGACGTCGTTGATACCCATCTCAGGCATTGGCACATCTTCAAGCCAAATCCCTTCTCGCGCTTCTTTTTTGACCAATGCCTTCATAACAAATTCACTATAGTAGAATTTTTCCGGTATATTAGATAAGGCTCTTACGCTATACAAGAACATTTTCTACTATACTGGATTAGCTAATGCCCAAACCCGCCATTGACCCAGCCAGCCAGGTGCTTTGCGAGCGCGTAACCGACTTGCGCCAACGCAACAGCGTCACACTCGATCAACTGGCGGCGGCCTCCGGCGTCAGTCGATCGATGCTAAGCCAGATAGAAAGGGGGCAAGCCAACCCTACACTTGCGGTTACCTTCCGTATCGCTCAGGCCTTCGGTATGAGTATAGGCGAACTGGTGGACGACCCGTCAGCCAGCTCCACAATTGAAGTCGTACACGGCAATGACCCCAATAACGAGTTTCGGGCCGACGGTCAGGTCAGAATACGCACGCTGTCGCCGCTGCACATGGAAAAGAGCGTGGAGTTCTACGAACTGGTGATTGCACCGGGCGCCTCGCTCAGCAGTTCACCGCATTTCGACGGTACACGCGAATTGCTCACCATCGCTGCTGGTGCAGCGCACCTCAGTGCAGGCAACACCACGCGCGAACTGGGCGAGGGCGACTCTGCACACTACCGCGCGGACGTGGTGCACAGCATCACCAACAAGAGCAGCGAATCGCTAAAGGCCTATCTGGTCGTGACCTACCGCTAACGGGTGGCAGGTGCCGAGCGCAGGCTGTGGGCGAGAAACAAACCTGCAGAGAGCAACACCACGGCGCCACCCTGGTGCGCGGCTGCCAAGGGAATAGGCACATGTAGCAACAGCGTGGTGATACCCAGCACCACCTGCACGGCCAGTGCGAGCAGGATCAACACACTGGCCAGGCGACTACGTCCGCCCTGCCCCGCTCCCATCACCTTGACCGCAAACACGGTGATCAGAAGCACCAGCAGGTAAGCAAACATCCGATGGTTGAACTGAATCGTGGTCACGTCCTCGAACATCGCAAGCCAGAAAGGCGTGGTGTTGTACAAACCCTCGGGGATAAACGTGGGGCCCATCCGGGGCCAGGTAGGGTATGAAAAGCCCGCGTTGGTGCCGGCCACGAAACCGCCTGAAAGAATCATCAAAAAGATCAAACCAACCAATCCTTTCGACCAGCGCGCAAAGCCGGCAGAACTACCCCGGGCAACAGGCATCAACAGGTCGAAGATCACCCAGAGCATGTACGCATAAATCAAAAATGCCAAACCCAGATGCGCCGTTAACCGGTACTGGCTCACATCCGGCCGATCCACCAGCCCGCTTTTCACCATGTACCAACCGAGTAAACCCTGACAGCCACCCAGCACAAACAATAACCACAGCTTGGGCATAAGCCCGGCCTTCACCCGCCCACGCAGCGCAAAATAGATCATGGGAAAGAAAAACAGCACACCGATGATGCGACCCAGCACCCGGTGCAGATACTCGTACATAAAAATGTACTGAAAGTCTTCCAGGCTCATCCCCTTGTTGACCTTCTGGTACTCAGGGAACTGCCTGTACTTGTTGAACACCTCCATCCATTGCGCCTCGTTCAAAGGCGGCACAATACCCATTAGCGGCCGCCACTCCACCATCGACAGGCCGGATTCGGTAAGGCGGGTAACACCACCGAGCAGGATCATGCCAAAAATAACGGCAGCGCAGAGAATCAGCCAGGCGGCAATCTGGCGATCGTAGTGGCGTTGGTATGGCTGTGTGGTCAGGCTCATAGGTATGGAGCGTCGTTCACGGGGCGCTAATGATAACCGAATTCGGCGACAGAGGCAGTTTGCTGCTGGCTGGATAACCTGGTCAGGACTGCAACTGCGGCAGGTTCCGGTAAAGCTCCAGCGCCTCGGCATTGGCCAGTGCATCGGTGTTTTTCACCGGGCGATTGTGCACCACGTTCCGTACTGCCAACTCCACGATTTTACCGCTGATAGTTCGGGGAATATCTGCTACCTGCACGATACGCGCCGGCACATGACGCGGCGTGGTGTTGTCCTTGATCGTCCGGCGAATCTGCGCCTGCAAGTCGTCTGTCAGCGTCACCCCGTCACGTAAAACGACAAACAATACAACCCGCACATCGTCCTTCCACTCCTGCCCTATCACGATGCTTTCCACCACGTCTTCGATACGCTCCACCTGACGATAAATCTCAGCAGTGCCAATACGCACACCGCCAGGGTTGAGCACAGCATCAGAGCGACCGTGGATTACATATCCACCATGCTCGGTGAGCTCACCGTAATCGCCATGGGCCCACACATTGGGCCAGCTATCAAAATAAGCTGCGTGAAAACGGCTGCCGTCGGGGTCATTCCAAAAGCCCACGGGGCACGATGGGAACGGTTTGGTGCACACCAGCTCGCCCTTCTCCTGCTCTAGCGAATGGCCGTCGTCATCCCAGATATCCACGGCCATACCCAGCCCCGGCCCCTGAATCTCGCCCACGTACACGGGCAAGATCGGGCAACCACCCACAAAGCAGGAGAGAATATCGGTGCCACCGGAAATACTGGATAAACACACATCCTGCTTGAAGTCGCGATACACATACTCAAAGCTCTCGTGAGACAACGGCGAGCCAGTCGAGAGGATGGTTTTGAGCGTGGTCAGCTGATGAGTGGCCGCAGGCTTGTGACCGGCTTTTTCCAGCGCGGCAATGAACTTCGCACTGGTGCCAAAAATAGTAATGCCCTCAGCATCAATGGCATCGAGCAACAACTGCCCGTCATTGGCAAACGGTGAACCGTCATACAACACCAGCGTTGCCCCGCTGGCCAACCCGGACACCAGCCAGTTCCACATCATCCAGCCACAAGTAGTGAAATAAAACAGTACGTCATCGGGGCCCAGATCCACCATCAACTGGTGCTC
>CALINF010000022.1 GCA_938045215.1 uncultured Halieaceae bacterium
CACGTTTGTGCTGGGCCAGGCAACAGACACCTGCGACAGTGAAGGTGAGGTGATCAGTACAAGCGACGCATCGCAATTGACGTTGGCCGCAGGAGATAACGCGCTGGCAGCATTTCGAGGCGAGATAGCGCAGATACCGCCGATGTACTCGGCGATCAAGCAAAACGGCCAACCCCTGTACAAGCTGGCGCGGCAGGGCGAAGAAGTTGAGCGCAAAGCGCGCCATGTGACCATTTCCCGATTGGAAGTGACGTCATTCAGGGAAGGCCAGCTTGCGCAGTTGGATGTGTCCATGGATTGCACCAAGGGCACGTATGTTCGGTCAGTCGCATCAGACCTGGGCGCTGCACTGGGTGTGGGTGGACACGTTGTTAAATTGCGCCGCACCCGGGCGGGACAGTTTACTCTGGCAGACGCAGTGACCCTGCAGACGCTGGAGGCGCTGAGAGATAACGATGAAGTGGCTGCAATGGATGCATTGTTAAAGCCCCAAGACACGGCACTACAGGGTTTGCCCCTGGTCGAACTGAGTGAATCTGGCGGATTTTACCTGCGCCAGGGTCAACCGGTACGGGTGCCAAACGCGCCCCGTGATGGTATGGTGCGCGTCGCCCTGGAGAACGGAGATTTTCTGGGGCTAGCAGAAATATTGGACGATGGGCGGATTGCGCCGCGTCGACTGATAGTCGTCTAGAGACGACACGAACCTGTCTGTAAATCTGCACGGACAGGCTCTTTTACTCACGAAGGGTGCATTGCACTCAAGGCAGATTAAACGAGGAATTGAAAATGGCTTTAGATGCACAAAAGAAAGCGGAAATCGTAAAAGACTACCAACAGGGTGAAGGCGATACAGGTTCACCGGAAGTCCAGGTCGCATTGCTGACAGCGAATATTGAACAGCTGCAGGGACACTTCCAATCGCACAAGCAGGATCACCACTCACGTCGTGGCTTGATTCGAATGGTAAACCAGCGCCGTAAGCTGCTGGATTATCTCAAGCGCAAAGATGTGGCGCGCTACGCTGAACTGATCAAGCGTCTGGGTCTGCGTCGATAAGACCGCGTTCATTACCGGGGCAAAAGGCCCCGGTAGTTATTTTAAGAATTGGAGAATAATTGTGAATCCAGTAACTAAAACATTCCAGTATGGTGGCCAAACGGTCACGCTGGAGACTGGCCGTATTGCCAGACAAGCTTCAGGTGCCGTACTGGTTACCGTAGAAAATACCTCAGTGCTGTGCACCGTGGTTGCAGAAAAAACTCAGCGCGAAGGCCGTGACTTCTTCCCGTTGGCAGTACATTACGTTGAGAAGACCTACTCGGTAGGAAAGATCCCCGGTGGCTTCTTCAAGCGTGAAGCACGCCCCAGTGAGAAAGAAACACTCACTTCACGCCTGATTGACCGTCCCATCCGCCCTCTGTTTCCCAACGGGTTTATGAACGAAGTGCAGGTTGTCTGTACTGTTGTATCAGCCGATAAGCATATCGATCCTGATATTCCGGCAATGATCGGTACGTCTGCGGCATTGGCTATCTCCGGTTGCCCGTTCAACGGTCCTATCGGTGGTGCTCGTGTCGGTTTTACTGACGCCGACGGTTATATCCTGAGCCCAACTTATGAGCAGCTGGAAAGCAGCAAGCTGAATATGGTTGTTGCCGGCACGCAGGACGCGGTCCTGATGGTGGAATCAGAAGCTAAAGAGCTGACTGAAGACCAGATGCTGGGTGCTGTACTGTTTGCTCACCAGGAAATGCAGACCGTGATTACCGCTATTCGCGAATTGGCTGCAGAGGCTGGCAAGCCTAGCTGGAACTGGGAAGCGCCTGCTGTAAACGAGCCCTTGCTCACAGCGGTAGAAGAGCAGGTTAAAGCAGATCTCGGTGAAGCCTACCGCATCACTGAAAAAGCAGATCGCTATGCGCGTGTTGGCCAAGTACGTGACGCTTGCGTTGCAGCACTGGCTACTGACGGTGGTCCCTCGGCAGATGAAGTGAAAGATGTCTTCAAGAGCGTCGAAAAGAACCTGGTGCGCAAGCGTATCCTGGCGGGCGAGCCCCGTATCGACGGTCGTGACACACGCACTGTGCGTCCTATCGCCTGCGAGATTGATCTGCTAGCCAAAGCCCACGGCTCGGCACTGTTCACCCGGGGTGAAACTCAGGCCATCGGAGCGGTAACTCTGGGCTCAACTCGTGATGCGCAAATAATTGACGCACTCGAGGGCGAGCGTCGCGATCCGTTTATGCTGCACTACAACTTCCCTCCCTACTCTGTAGGCGAAGCGGGACGTGTTGGTTTCACCAGTCGTCGCGAAGTGGGTCATGGACGTTTGGCGCGTCGTGGTTTGGCGGCGGTTCTGCCTAACAACGAAGAGTTTCCCTACACTATTCGCGTAGTATCAGAAATTACTGAGTCCAATGGCTCCAGTTCTATGGCATCTGTGTGTGTCGGCTCACTGGCTATGATGGCTGCAGGCGTGCCATTGAAAGCGCCGGTTGCAGGTATTGCAATGGGTCTGGTGAAGGACGGCAATCAGTTTGCAGTGCTCACCGATATTCTGGGTGATGAAGATCACCTGGGCGATATGGACTTCAAGGTAGCTGGTACCGCTGATGGCGTTACAGCCCTGCAGATGGATATCAAGATTGAGGGTATCAACGAGCAGATCATGGAGATTGCTCTGGAACAGGCTCAGCAGGCTCGCTTGCACATCCTGGGACAGATGAATCAGGTGTTGTCTTCAGCGCGTGAAGTCACCTCAGAGAACGCGCCCAGCATGTTGACGCTGAAGGTGGACTCCGACAAGATCCGCGACATCATTGGTAAAGGTGGTGCGATGATTCGCGCTATTACCGAAGAGTCTGGTGCAACAGTCGATATCGATGACGACGGCACGGTTCGCGTCTTTGGCCAGGACATGGCAGCGCGCGACAAGGCCGTGGCGATGATCGAAGAGATCACTGCCGAAGCCGAGGTCGGTGCAGTCTATAAGGGTACTGTTGCTCGCATCGTTGATTTCGGTGCGTTCGTTAACATCCTGCCTGGCAAGGATGGCCTGGTACACATTTCTCAAATCGCCAATGAGCGTGTTGAGAACGTAACGGATCATTTAAGCGAAGGCCAGGAAATTGAGGTGAAGGTTCTCGACGTGGATCAGCGCGGGCGTATCAAGCTTTCCATCAAGGAACTACTTGACGACGACGCACCTGCTGAAGCTGCCGCCGAGTAAAATCTGGCAGTATCTTTGCAAAAAATAAAAAGGGGGTTCTTCTGAACCCCTTTTTTTTGCCTGCAAAAACGTTCTTCTTTCCTCCAAACACCTGCTGGCGGTTAATGGCTCTGGCGGTTCTCGATCAGGTGGTCGACAACGGTAGGATCAGCCAACGTGCTGGTGTCACCCAGATTGGTAATGTCGTTCTCTGCTATTTTGCGCAGGATACGCCGCATGATCTTGCCAGAGCGAGTCTTGGGTAGTCCCGGGGCCCACTGGATAGCATCGGGTTTAGCGATTGCGCCAATTTCCGTTACGCAAAGTTGTACCAGCTCTGCATGCAGGTTATCGCTGGGTTCAACACCCTGCATGGGTGTTACGTAACAATAGATTCCCTGACCCTTGATGTCGTGTGGATAGCCCACAACCGCGGCCTCGGCAATGTCTTCATGCAGCACCAGTGCGCTTTCGACTTCGGCCGTACCCATACGATGGCCTGACACATTGAGCACATCATCCACGCGTCCGGTGATCCAGTAGTAGCCGTCCTCGTCGCGGCTCGCTCCGTCACCGGTAAAGTAGTAGCCATCGTAGTGGCTGAAATAGGTATCAATCAGACGTTGATGGTCGCCATAAACCGTGCGTATCTGGCCTGGCCAGGAGCGTTTGATCACCAGGTAACCGGCACCTGGACCATCGATCTCGCTACCATCTTCGTTAAGTAGCGCCAGCTCTACACCGAAGAATGGAAAGGTGGCGGACCCCGGCTTTAACGCTGTCGCGCCCGGCAGGGGCGTGATCATGTGGCCCCCAGTCTCGGTTTGCCACCAGGTGTCGACAATGGGGCATCGTGAGTCACCGACAACCTTGTAATACCACTCCCAGGCTTCCGGGTTGATTGGTTCTCCTACCGTTCCCAGCAAACGCAGACTCGTGCGCGCACTGCGCGTGACGGGTTCATCTCCCACTGCGTGCAGCGCGCGAATGGCCGTTGGCGCTGTGTAAAACGTGTTTACCTGATGCTTGTCCACAACTTCCCAGCAGCGCCCGGCATCGGGATAGGTGGGTATGCCCTCAAACATGAGCGAGATCGCGCCATTGGCCAAAGGTCCGTACACGATATAGGTATGACCCGTTACCCAGCCGACATCGGCGGTACACCAGTACACCTCGCCCTCGCGATAGTCGAAGGTATATTTGAACGTCATGGCGGCCTGTAGCAGATAGCCCCCGGTTGTGTGCAGCACGCCTTTGGGCTTGCCAGTAGACCCCGAGGTATACAGGATAAACAGTGGGTCTTCGGCGTCCATGGATTCTGGCGGGCAGTCGCTATCTGCGCTTTGCGTGGCTTCGTGATACCAGACGTCGCGCTGATCGTGCCACTCGATGTCACCACCGGTGCGTTTCACGACCAGACAAGTATGTACATTCGGGCAGGCGGCCAGTGCGGCATCGGTGTTTTGCTTAAGCGCAATGGCTTTGCCGCCTCGTACCCCCTCGTCGGCCGTTATCACCAGCTGGCAATCCGAGTCCAGGATACGATCTTTCAGTGCTTCGGGTGAAAAGCCACCGAACACGATGGCGTGGACAGCGCCGATACGGGTACAGGCCAGCATCGCATAGGCAGCCTCGGGGACCATTGGCATATAGATGCAGACACGGTCGCCCTTGTTCACACCGCGAGCTTTCATCACGTTCGCCAGACGGCAGACTTCATCTTTCAATTGCGCATAAGTGATGTGTTTGCTGTCGCTGGGGTCATCGCCTTCCCAGATCAGCGCGGTTTGCTGTGCACGGGCGGGCAAATGGCGATCGATACAGTTGTAACTGACGTTGAGCTTGCCTCCGGCAAACCACTCAGCCTTCCCCTGGCTGAAGTCGTAGCTGACGACGCTATTCCAGGTTTGATCCCAGTCGAGAAACTCGGTGGCTTTCTCACTCCAGAACCCGTCAGGGTCGGCCAGCGAACGGGCGTATTGTTCGCGATAGTCATCCGGGCCAATGTGAGCGTCGGCAAAGCTGTCGGGTATCGGGTGTAAGGAAAATTCTGACATGGATGAACCTCTTTTATGCTTTAGTCAGGAGATCATACTGACCCCGCCCGCAGGCGCAAGCGAACGTGGGTTCGATGGAGTTAGGTCGTGTTGTGATGCGTGAGCAGATACGACGGGGTTGCGGCGCAATTGTGGTTGTAAGGCGCGCCGCTAGTGACCTGCCAGCATGCCCCAGTCAGACACCGGGTTCAGCGACAAACGTACATTGTCGATCAGGCGGGTTTTGCCCAGTCGGGCAGCCGCCAGGATGGCGATCTCCTCCGTCTCTTCAGTGACGTCGCGCAATGTGCGTGCATCACGGATGGCGAAGTAGTCGGGCTCGAAGCCGGCCTGCAGGAGTCTCATGCGAGCGTGTGATTCAAGCTGCAGAAAGTTGTCGAAACCGCAGGCGATCGCCTCGCGACAGTTGGCCAGCGTCTCGTGAATCAAGGGTGCAATGCGGCGCTGGTCGTTGTTGAGATAGCCGTTGCGTGAGCTTAGCGCCAGCCCGTCGTCTGCACGCGCAGTGGGTGCGCCAATGATGCGCACCGGCATACAGAGGTCGTTCACCATCTTGCGGATAATCGACAGCTGCTGAAAGTCCTTCTCGCCGAACACGGCAACATCAGGCTGAACGATATTGAAAAGTTTGGTAACCACGGTAGTGACGCCATCAAAATGTCCCGGCCGACTGCTGCCACACAGCGTATCGGCAAGGTCGGGTACCCGGACCTGCGTCTGCGCGGCCATTCCTTCGGGGTAGATTTGCGAGACATCAGGCGCGTAGAGAACCTGCGTACCCTCGCTGAACAGCTTTTCCTTGTCTGCAGCAAGTGTCCGCGGGTAACCGTCGAGGTCTTCGTTAGCGCCAAATTGCAGAGGATTGACGAAGATGCTCACGACAACGATGTCCGCCAGCTCATGCGCCTTGCGCACAAGGTCCAGATGGCCCTCATGCAAGTTGCCCATGGTGGGCACAAACGCGATAGTCTGGCCACTATCGCGATATCCGCGAATGGCCGACTGAAGCGCGCTATTGTTCGTATAAGTTCGCATATCTACCTAATCCCTTGCGGCGGAAACGGTGATGCTAAACAGCGCTGTTTATTGTGTAGCCGATCAATAATTCGGCAGCGGAGCAAAAGTATGCCGCAAGCGGGAAAGCCGGGCAACGGCTTTTTGGGAAAGATTCACGCGGTTTGTTACCGAAAGAAGCAGTCAAATGGCATGGATTACAGCAGTGCTACCGGCTTTGCGTGTAAGCAATCACTATAAGCCTTGGCAGCGCGCGTCAGGCTCAGGTGTAGGTATGCTCTTCGCGCGGGTATTCACCCGACTTCACGGCCTCTACGAAGCGCTTGAGTGCACCCTGAATGGTGGGCTGGCCTTCCATGAAGTTTTCCACGAAGCGGGCTGTGTGTTCGGATAATCCCAGCATGTCGTGCAAAACCAGTACCTGGGCATCAGTGCCTGCACCTGCGCCGATTCCAATGACGGGAATATCCAGCTTGGCGCTAATATCGGTTGCCAGAGGTGCGGGTACGCACTCCAGTACCAGCAGGCTCGCGCCAGCATCCTGAATTTCAACGGCATCAGCCAGAATCGACTTTGCCTCTTTGGGCGTTCGGCCCTGCACCCGATAGCCGCCAAACGCATTGACCGACTGCGGCGTCAGGCCCAGGTGAGCGCAAACCGGAATGCCGCGCTCAACCAGCATGCTGATGCTGTCGCTGAGCCAGGTGCCACCCTCCATCTTTACCATCTGCGCCCCGGCTTGCATGAGCTCGGTAGCATGCGCCATGGTTTGTTCAGGGGTGGTGTAGCTCATGAACGGCATGTCGGCGATGACCAGCGACTGCGGTCTGGCGCGCATCACGCAGGCCGTGTGGTAGGCCATATCGTCTATCGTTACGGGGATTGTGCTGTCATAGCCCTGTAATACCATGCCCAGCGAGTCACCCACCAGTATGGTTTCGGCACCGGCATCACTCACCAGGCGCGCGAAAGTCGCGTCGTAGGCTGTGATGCAGACAAACTTCTCTCCAGCTGCCTTCATCTTGTCCAGTGTGCTGATGGTAATCTTGCCCATAGCGCTGTTATCCAAAAAAGGTGGGGTTGAAGTAGTGGCGACCGCTGCGAATATCCAGCATGTAGTCAACGAGGTGTTGATAATCACGCTCGCCACTCACCAGATCTATTTCGCTGGCATTCACGATCAGTAAAGGAGCGCCATCGTAATATAGAAAAAACTCACTGTACACTTCGTTCAGACGCTCCAGGTAGTCATGATCAATCGCGCGTTCACTGGGAATACCGCGGTTTTCTATGCGCGACAGCAGCACGTCGGTACTCGCCTGTAGATAGATGACGAGGTCTGGCCGCGGCGCATCTATTGTGAGCTGCTGATAGACCTTTTCGTAGAGCTGGAACTCGTCGATATCCAGGTTTACCCGGGCGAACAGTGGGTCTTTCTAGATCAGGAAGTCGGCAACGCGCACAGGCTCAAAGATGTCGGCCTGACGCAG
>CALINF010000023.1 GCA_938045215.1 uncultured Halieaceae bacterium
GCGATGCTGGGTGAGCATTTCCTTCCCCCCGCGCTGACGGAGGCCTTGCACGAACTGGAATCACAAACCGAGCCGTTACCCTGGCAACAAATCGAGGAGCAGTTGCGCGCCGAACTGGGTGACAGGTTCAGCGAGTTGGCGATAGAGCATTCGGCATTGGCGGCAGCGTCAATGGCGCAGGTGCATCGAGCAACCATTCGAGCCACCGGTGAACAGATCTGCCTGAAGGTACAGTACCCCGGACTGGCCGCGGTTATCGACACAGACTTCGATGCAGTAGTCCGTATGCTGTTGTTGGCGCGCTGGATCAAAGCCGGCAAGGAAATGGATGACTGGCTGGAATCCATGCGCGTTCAGTTGCATCAGGAGATCGACTACGCGCGCGAAGCCGCCATGATCGACGTGATAAGCGACCACCTCACCGAGCTCGAACCTGACACCTGCCAAAGCGGTATTGCCTATCATGTGCCCAAGCGGTTCTCGCGCTATTGTACCGGGCAGGTGCTGGCGCTTGAGTACATTGAGGGCCATCTGGTAACACAGTCAGAGGTTGCGCAGATGCCGCAACAGCGTCGCGATGCGCTTGGTCTGGGTATGCTTGAACTGTTCTTTCTTGAGCTGTATCGCTGGGGTCTGTTGCAGACCGATCCGAATTTCGGCAATTTTTTGATTCGTGAGCGTAATGGCCGCGATGAGCTGGTGCTGCTTGACTTCGGTTCCATCTTGGCCCCCGACGATGCGTTTTTGGTACATCTGGGGAATGCTATTGTGGCGGGACAGGCTCAGGACCCGGATCTGCTGCTTGAAAGTCTCGAGGGGCTCGGTTGCCTGCAGTCCGATAGCAGCGATTTCGCACGCACAACATTCTGCGACTTCTGTATGCAGTTACTGGAACCGCTGCGCGCGCCGGATCAATTGCCCGCCCGGTACGTCAATGAGCGCGGCGAATACCGCTGGGGTCGGTCTGGCCTGATACGCCGCGTGGGTAAGCAGGCAGCGCAATCGGCTGCTACCCGTCACTTTGCCACGCCCTCAAGAGAATTTGCGATGATCGCTCGCAAGCTTACCGGCGTATTTACTTTTATTGCGGTGCTCAATGCCGAGTTCAATGCCAATGAGACCGTACACACCTACATAGATCAGTGGCTCGAGGAGGATTGAGTGGCGCGCACGCCCAAAGACGAGGACGACACGAAGGCTGTACCCACCGGGCGCATTTCGCGCTTTGCCAGGGTCGCCAAACTGGCCGGTGGTGTTGCCGGCGGTATGTTGGCCGAGGGCACACGGCAATGGCGCGCGGGCAACAGGCCGCGACGCCGTGATCTGATAATGACGCCCGCCAATGCACGCCGCGTGGCAAATCAATTGGCCGAAATGCGCGGCGCCGCGATGAAGCTGGGGCAAATCCTGTCTATGGATACAGGGGATATGCTACCCCGTGAACTGGCCGATATTCTTGCCCGTTTGCGTTCCGACGCTTCAGCAATGCCAGTGGAGCAGTTGCAGCAGACGATGACAGAGGCGTACGGAGAAGACTGGGAGGCGCTGTTTTACGATTTTGATTTTAAACCGCTGGCTGCGGCCTCTATAGGTCAGGTGCACAAAACCACATCGCCCGATGGCCGTTCCATTGTACTTAAAGTGCAGTATCCCGGTGTGCGTGAGAGCATCGACAATGATGTGGATAATATCGCCACGGTATTACGCCTTTCAGGCCTCTTGCCCCAGGGGGTGGATCTCACGCCGCTGCTGAGTGATGCCAAGGTGCAGTTGCGTGATGAAGCGGATTACCTCAAAGAGGCGGATTTTTTGGCCGCGTTCGGCGAAGTATTGGCTGATGATGAGCGCTTCATTCTGCCTCAGGTATTGCCGGAGCTGACGCATAGTAGTGTGCTTGCGATGACGTATGTCAGTGGTAGTCCGATTGAGAACATTGCCTATCAGCCACAGGAAGAGCGCGATCGTGTGATGACCGCGCTGCTCGATCTCATGCTCACAGAGCTGTTTGAGCTGGCCATGGTGCAAACCGACCCCAATTTTGCCAACTACCAGTACAAGCAGAGTACGGGCGAAATTGTCCTGCTGGATTTCGGGGCTACCAGGCACTTCAAGAAACGCTTTGTGAACAATTATCGCAAGCTTGCTGCTGCGGCGATTGCTGGTGACCGCAAGGGTATCGCGGTGGCGGCCGATAAGTTGGGCTACGCCGTTGGTGAAGAGAACTCAGAGTATCAGGAACTGGTACTGGAGCTGTTCCTGCTTGCTCTAGAGCCCTTAAGCCAGGAGGGCTCGTACGACTTCGGCCGCTCCGATATGCCGGCAAGGATGTCCGAGCTGGGCGAATCTATTACCGACTACCGCGACTTCTGGAAGGCGCCGCCTACCGACGCCGTATATTTTCACCGTAAACTGGGCGGCATGTTCATGCTGGCCAGCAGGCTTAAAGCTCGCGTAAACGTCAATGAATTGATGCAGCAGTGGCTGTGACGTCACCACTAGCCACCAGCTTTTCCTGCACAGGCGTGCATTGGGTGAAGATATGGAGTACGCGTATTCGGAAGTGAAAAGCCCACCGCACGCATTACAGCGTGCAGTGGTTGATCAAGCGTTTGTGATCCGTGCGCTAGTACGCATCCATTGTTTCAACCGGGCGCAGCAGTTTCTCCCGGGTAATGCGCGCAAGCAGCGGCAACAGCACAAGCACCATCAGTGGAGTAAAAATCGCCACCAGGCTCAGCAGTGTTGGTGCCATGCCGTAGCGGTCGAGACTGTAGCCCAGTATCGGACCAGTCACGATAAATATCGTTCTGACCACCAGGCTGACAAGCGAATTCACAGTTGCCCTGAAGTCGCCCGGCACCCGCTTATTGAGTGCCTCATAGAACACACTCAAGCTGATACCGCGTGCGATCTGAATCGCAAACCCAAACATCACACCGATCCAGCCGCTACCCAGAGCCATGCCCAGCATGCCCGCAATAGGCAGAATAGCTAGCAATACTAACAAGCGGCGTGTACCCAGCTTCTGTTCGATAGCTGACGCGTATCTCGCCGCGAGGCTAACAACCAGTGCGAATGCTGCCCACAGGTAGCCAAAGCTCTCTATTGGTACACCCTGAACCTCCCAGTATTTCTGGTAGATCCAGAACACATATACCGCCATCAGGCCAAACACCGTGATAGCAAAGGCGGTCCAGAGTACGACCGGCTTGCCAAACAGCAACAGCGAAATCACGTCACGAGCATTCTGCTTGTGATTAACTTCGCGCTTGGGGCGCGGTACCTCTACCAGCGCAAAGCCGAGTATCAGAGGCACCAAACCGGTAACTGCCTGTACCCACACAACCCACTGCATTGAGGCCAGCATTAATAGGCTGGCAACGATACCGGCAATGCCTGAGGCGGCGGCTTCCACCGAAATCAAGCGACTCAGTGACTTGCCTGCGCCAGCGCCACCTTCCAGATCATTCTCCTGCAAGTACAGCTCGGTGTCATACAGCAACGCGAGATCGGCGCCGGAAATGAGACTGAAGCCCAGGCCCAGAATCATTTCGTAGATCAAAAAGTCCACGAAGGTGTCGGCCCAGAATAAAGACAGAAAGCCGATGGCATTGAGACCCGCACCTACCAAAACGGCATTGCGCCGACCCCACATGTCGGCGATATAACCCGATGGAACCTCGCACATCGCGATGGTCAGCGCGAAAGCAGCCTGCGTCTGCAGAACCTGACTCATAGACAGCCCGTAGCCCTGCAGAAGCGGCACGAACACGGGAATCACCACCATGAAGCTGTGGAAAAATCCCATCAAATAAATTGTCTTGATATTGCGTTGTAATAACCGGTTCACGGTACTCACCCTGTCGACCAGGAACCCGTATTACGAAGGAAATTTGCTGTTTTTTTTTTGAAACAAAAAAAAGGCCTCCGGAATCTGGGTTCTCGGAGGCCTTTTTCTAAATTCGATTAACTATCGATTCATGCTTCCTTAAACCACACACTGCGCCCACAGACACACCGGCGACGAGACAAAGGTCCCACCTCGCTGGTACATCGTTGCGTTGTCGTAGTGCGTGATCATCAGTTTGCTCTCGCGCTTTCGGCGCGTAATGTCTTTAATAAGCGCGTATGGTGGCGCGGTGATGCGATAAGGTCAACCAACTTTGCTCGATTGTGACTTTTGTCACAGCCAATTGGCTGCAGTGATGAAGGTGTTTTGTAGTGACAGCTTCGCTTTATCTGCGCGGGGACGGCTTGTTGTCTGCGAACCCTTTGCGCTATTGAGCTGCTCGCGAAGTCGCGCGTTGCAGACGGCTGGCAACGAAGAACAGCAACCCGGCGACCAGCAATGCCGCGATAGCCAATATCCAGGAAACCATGCCAACGCCAATGCCAGGCCACAAAAACAGCGCAAAGCCGATCACGCAGGCTAATATGCCGGTGGTTTGAATCGCTGATCGCTCGGTATCAACCATAGTCAATTGACGACCAAGCAGAATATTCCGGACGCCCATATAAATTACAAGCGCGCCGATGAGCTTCAATAAAAACATGATTGAGTTCGGCCAGAACACCAACACGCCGCCAACGACCAGACTGACGACGGCTCCTCCCAGATAGCTGCGACCATCAATCGCTCGCATCGCGTTTAGCAAGCTGCCGATGCCATCCAGAATGACGCATACGCCAACAAACATCGCCAGATACTTCATGCTCGCAACAGGCCACAACAACGCGCAAACGCCAACCACGCCGAAAATGACGGCCTTCAATTGCAGCGATCGACAAAAGTCCTGCAATGTATCGTCTACCCGTGTTCGGGCGCTGATGGCTGCATCCTTGAGTTGCTGTTTTTGTTGCTCATCAATCGGATCCATAGGTTCGATACTCCATCTTAAATACCATCGATTCTCATCTCTTGCGGCCACTTTAGATGTGTCGTGCCGTAGCTCAGTATAGACCATGAGCTAAGGTCTTTCGCTTACGCACAGTACTCGCTCAGGTCAGCCTGCCAAGGTTCACACCAGAGCGGTGTCTCGCCATACCGCCAGTCCAGCCGGTAGATAGTGCAGCATCGCCCATTGCTACAATTGAAGGCAAAACCGGGGGCGTAACCAAGAAGGCCAAACGTATTGCTGCGG
>CALINF010000024.1 GCA_938045215.1 uncultured Halieaceae bacterium
CGGGTCACCCTGGGAATTAGGGCTGGCTGAAGTACAGCAGACCCTGCGCGGTAACAGTCTGCGCGGCAGTATCCGCCTGCAGACTGACGGGGGATTGAAAACGGGCCTCGACGTGATCAAGGCCGCAATTCTGGGCGCGGAGAGTTTCGGGTTTGGTACCGGGCCTATGGTAGCGCTGGGTTGTAAGTACTTGCGTATTTGCCATTTGAACAATTGTGCCACGGGCGTTGCCACCCAGAACGAGAAGTTGCGTGAGGACCACTTTGGCGGCACGGTCGAGATGGTGATTAACTTCTTTACCTTTATTGCTCAGGAAACCCGCGAGTGGCTGTCTTATCTGGGCGTGGCGTCGCTGCAGGAACTCATCGGTCGCACCGATCTGCTGGAGCGACTGCCGGGTGTAACTGACAAACAGCGAAGACTGGATTTGAGCCCTATCCTGCACAAGGACGCGAGCTCTGAGGGGCAGCCCGAGTTCTGTCAGGTGAGCGCCAATACGCCGTTCGACAAGGGTGAAAAAGCGGAATCCATGGTGGCGGCGGCGCTGCCCGCAATCGAGTCCAAAAGCGGCGGCGAATATGCATTCGCTGTTACCAACTGTGATCGGTCAATCGGTGCTCGGCTGTCAGGAGAGATAGCGCGTCGTCACGGTAATGATGGCATGCAGGACGCACCGATCGTCATACGCTTAACCGGAACGGCAGGGCAGAGCTTTGGTGTCTGGAACGCGGGTGGCCTGCATATGTACCTTGAAGGCGACTCTAACGACTATGTTGGCAAAGGCATGGCCGGTGGCAAGTTGGTGATCTACCCGCCACGCAACAGCGAGTATAAGTCGCAGGACACCACAATTATTGGTAACACCTGTCTCTATGGCGCAACTGGCGGCAAATTGTTCGCCGCGGGTATTGCGGGTGAACGCTTCGCGGTGCGCAACAGCGGCGCGCATGCGGTCATAGAGGGCGCCGGTGATCACTGCTGTGAGTATATGACGGGCGGTACCGTTACCGTGTTGGGGCAAACGGGTGTGAATTTCGGTGCGGGTATGACTGGAGGCTTTGCATTTGTACTCGACCAGGATCGTTCATTCATCGACAAGTACAACAGTGAGCTGGTGGAGATTCACCGGGTGAGCTCAGAATATATGGAGCCTTATCGCTACCATTTGCGCAGTAGTATTCGTGAGTACTGTGAAGAGACCGGTTCGGAGTGGGGAACGCACCTCCTGGAGAATTTCGAGGATTACGTGGGCAAATTCTGGCTGGTGAAGCCAAAAGCGGCGGACTTTGACCGCCTGCTTTCCAGATTGCGCAATACTGACTAGATTGAGGCAGCATGTACTATGAGTAATCGTCTCGCGAATACCTTTCAGTTTCTCGATGTTGATCGGGCGGATCCCGACAAAAAGGAAATTGAATCACGTAAGACCCAGTATGTTGAGATCTATGATGATTTCACGCAGGAACAGGTAGCCGATCAATCACACCGCTGTCTGGAATGTGGTAATCCCTATTGTGAATGGAAGTGCCCTGTTCACAACTTTATTCCCAACTGGCTGAAACTGGTAAGCGAGGGCAACCTGTTCGAGGCAGCCGAGCTCAGTCACCAGACTAATACGCTGCCCGAAGTCTGTGGCCGAGTTTGCCCTCAGGATCGCCTCTGCGAGGGTGCCTGCACGCTGAACGACGGTTTTGGTGCGGTCACCATCGGAGCGTCCGAGAAATACATTACGGACACTGCTTTGGCGATGGGCTGGCGACCGGATCTTTCCGGCGTTGTCAGCACGGGCAAAAAAGTCGCGATCATAGGCGCGGGACCAGCGGGTTTAGGCTGCGCTGATATTCTTACCCGCGCAGGGGTAAAGCCCGTGGTGTTCGATCGTTACCCTGAGATTGGTGGCCTGCTTACCTTCGGCATCCCCGAATTTAAACTGGAAAAAGAAGTAATGACGCGTCGTCGCGAGATATTCAGCGACATGGGTATTGAATTCAGACTCAATACCGAGGTAGGCAAGGATGTCAGCGTGTCAGAGCTTATGGAAGAATATGACGCGCTGTTTCTCGGCATGGGCACCTATAAATATATGCGCGGTGGTTTTCATGGCGAAGACCTCCCGGGCGTCTACGAAGCATTGCCCTATCTGGTCGGTAACGTAAACCACAATATGGGATTCGAGCAGCCCTCTGACGCCTATGTCAATCTCAAGGGTAAGCGGGTGGTGGTATTGGGTGGTGGTGATACGGCTATGGACTGCGTGCGCACCGCGGTAAGGCAGCAGGCCGAGCATGTGATCTGCGCCTATCGTCGTGATGAAGAGAACATGCCGGGGTCCCGGCGTGAGGTGAAGAACGCTCGCGAAGAAGGCGTAGAGTTTCTGTTCAATCGTCAGCCAGTAGAGGTCGTGGAATACTTTGGTCAGGCGTGTGGCGTTAAGTTGATCGAGACCGAGTTGGGTGATCCAGACGAAGACGGTCGCCGCCGACCTCAACCGATTTCTGGTAGCGAGCAGGTGCTCGAGGCGGATGCAGTAATTATTGCATTTGGTTTCCAGCCCGATCCACCCGCATGGCTCACCGGTCTTGATGTTAAGACGAACGACTGGGACGGTGTGGTGGCGCAGGAACACCAGCAATTCAAGTTCCAGACCTCAAACCCCAAGGTGTTTGCAGGCGGAGACATGGTGCGTGGTTCTGACCTGGTCGTGACGGCGATCTGGGAAGGTCGCCAGGCGGCCGAAGGCATACTCGACTATCTGGACGTTTAACTTATGACTGAACTCAAGAATGACCGTTTTCTGCGGGCGCTACTGCGTGAACCCGTGGATCGCACCCCCGTGTGGATGATGCGTCAGGCTGGACGCTATCTGCCAGAGTATCGCGCTACCCGCCAACAGGCAGGTTCCTTTCTTGATCTGTGCAAGAACAGGGAGTTGGCCTGCGAGGTCACGATGCAACCGCTGCGACGTTATCCAATGGACGCCGCCATTTTGTTCTCGGATATCCTGACAGTGCCCGATGCGATGGGACTGGGTTTGTACTTCGAGGAGGGAGAAGGCCCGCGGTTTCGTAAAACAGTGCGCTCCGAGGCCGATCTTGCCGCGCTGCACTCGATCAGTGCCAAAGATGATCTTGGTTATGTCATGGATGCTGTATCCACCATTCGCCATGAGCTAAATGGCAAGGTTCCCCTGATTGGCTTCTCCGGCTCGCCCTGGACGTTGGCCACGTACATGGTGGAAGGTGGTTCCTCCAAAGACTTCAGTCGTATCAAGACAATGGCATATGACCAGCCGGAGCTGATGCACGGGCTGTTGTCCCTGTTGGCCGATGCCGTAGCTGATTATCTGTCTGCGCAGGTGGAAGCCGGTGCGCAGGCACTGCAGATTTTTGATACCTGGGGTGGCGCTCTGAGCGCTGCTGGATACAAGGAATTCTCGCTCAAGTACATGCAGAGAATCTTGTCGCGGCTGCCATCAGAGGCAGATGGACGCAAACTTCCCGTTATCGTTTTTACCAAGGGTGGAGGGCAGTGGCTGTCCAGTATTGCCGACTGCGGTGCACAGGCGGTGGGCATAGACTGGACGACTGATATAGGCAGCGCACGCGCCCTGGTGGGCGATCGCGTGGCATTGCAGGGTAATATGGACCCCATGATGCTGTTTGCTTCCCCGGAACGCATTCGCGCCGAAGTCGCTTCTATTTTGTCAGGATTTGGTCACGGTACAGGGCATGTGTTTAATCTGGGGCACGGTATCACGCCAGGGGTTAATCCTGATCATGTCACTGCATTTGTTGATGCTGTAGCGGAGTTCTCACCCCAATATCATCAGCAAGACTAATCAGTGTTACCGGCTGCTTCATCGCAGCAGAAATCATGCTGCATTTCCAGCGCGGGCTGATCTGAAGAGGGCCGACCTACGACTTTCGCCGGTACCCCGGCAAC
>CALINF010000025.1 GCA_938045215.1 uncultured Halieaceae bacterium
TGATGTTCCCAATTATTTTTTCCGCTGGGGCCCGGGTGCTGCCGACAACCCCTATGTGGGCATGCTGGCCTGGGCAGATCGTCTGATAGTGACAGGCGACAGTATTGCGATGTTGTCCGAGGCCTGTGCTACAGGCAAGCCGGTGCAGATGTTTGATCTTGGTGGCATGCGCAAGACACAAAAAGTGGATGTTGATTTCAGGCTGGGCGCGTCGCTATACGCGTTTCTGCTGCGTTGGCTCTGGCAGCCCTTGTCACGTGATATTACGCTGGCCCATAAACAGATGCGCGAGTCGGGTCGCGCGCATTGGTTGGACGAGGAGCTGCCAAGTGTGACCTCGACAGAAACATCGCCCGACATGCAGCGGGCAGTGTCAGCAGTAAAAGCGTTACTTGGTGAGATCTGAAATCACGGGATTGTCTACGGCCACAGCTGCACCGTTCTGCATTTGATAAACCTGATCGGCAGCTTCCAGCAGGGCCCGGTTGTGTGAAATAGCCAAAATGGTGAGCTGTCCTTTCAGGTTCTCCATTGTCTGACGCACCGCGTCTTCGCTCTCTGCATCGAGAGCGCTGGTGGCCTCATCCAGAATCAACAGGGAGGGCTTGTTGATCAGGGCGCGGGCAATAACGACACGCTGTCTTTGACCACCCGATAGTTTGCCGCCGCGCTCGCCAACAATGGTTTGCATACCGTCTTTCAATTGTGAAACGAATTCCCAGGCACCGGCAGCGCGCAATGCTTGCTCGGCCGCAGCTTCGTCCAGCTCAGGATCTCCCAGAGTCACGTTGTGGAGAATGCTGTCGTGCAGCAGTATGGTGTCCTGGGGTACGTAGCCGATCATGCGCCGCCAGGCCTTGATATCGATCTCCTGCAATGGCACGTCATCGATGCTGATAGTGCCCCGCTGAGGCTGCAGCAAGCCGATAGTCAAATCGATGATAGTTGTCTTGCCCGATCCTGACGGGCCTATCAATGTGGTCAGGCCACCTTGCTTGATATGCAGCGATAACCCTTTGAATATCGGATGCTGGTCATAGTTGAAACTGACGTTGTCGAAAGTAATACCGCGCCGCAGCTGAGGTGGGATACCACCCGTAAGGAGTTCCTCCGCATTATTGGCTGCCTCGATGGCCTCCTTTATCGACCAGAAAGCACTCTCGCCCTGTGCGAGTTTCTGGTATTGCTTTTGAACCTTGCCAAAGAACGTAAACGCCCGACCCAGTGCTACTACCAGCACCATTACCATGGGTAAGTCCATGGCAAATAGCTCCAGCGCAACGTAAATCCCCAGACAGATGAACACCGTGAACATCAGCTCATGAGCAGAGTCCAGAACGGCGGCACTCATAACCTGACGACGCAACGACCGATTCAGGCGCAATGTATCGCGCTCGAGTACCTTGTCTGCCAGATGCTCTCGTGCCATCGCCTTGATCGGCTTTACCGATTGCAAGGTGTCAGTGAGGTTGGCCATGAGTGAGCCGAGCAGTCGGGTTTGTTTGCTACCTGCCTTGCGTGTTACCAGAACAAGGAAATGGGATAGTCCTATCACCACGATCCCGGCCACAATCGCCACCAGCGAGGCACGCCAGGACAGGGCAAACGCGATACCGCCGTAGATGATCGCCTGAATCAAAAAGGTGATAGCCGTTGCGCCGTTCACAAAGGAAGCTGATGATCGTTGTGCTTCAGTGGCGAGTGCATTGGTGAGCTTTCCCACCGGTTGGTGCAGGAAGTATTCCCATTTGCTAAGCAGGACCGCACGCAGCATCTCCAACCTCAGGTCGGTGCCAACCTGTGCCGCCGTGTAGCCAACCTGGCGCTGCGCCAGCAGCAAAAACAGGCTTTTCACGAGCACACCAATCACGAGAATCCAGAGCATGTTGCCCAACGTTGGCGCTATTCCCACCCAGGCCAATGCGTCGAGTACATTCTGTTCGAACGCATTCTGGCTTTGTGATGAAATGCCGGTGAGTTCTCCGGTGGCATCATACCCAAGTGCAATATTCAGCAGCGGCAGCAATGCAGACAGCCCGATACCCTCCGCGATACCCGAGAGCAGCAGGGCAGCAAGCATCAATGCCGTTTGCCAGGGGTAGGCTCTGAAAAAGCTGGCCATCAGACTCATTCGGACCATCCTCTGTGGAGAGCGAACAGGCGCACAGCGCTGGTCGCGTTATTGTTGGTGATCATACCTGCCTCACCAGCGCATGCGCCGCAGTAAGTGTATTGCGCACAGTAGAACGAGTATGCAGGGAAGCGCTGCGATTACCGGCAAGCTCATATGCAGCAGATGTCCGAGAGCAAACACGATTTGCGACCCCAGGTAGAACAATATACCCACTAGCGCTCCGATCGCCATGTTGATACCCAGACTGCGATCCCTGCCGGCGTTGCTGCTGATGCTCATCGGCGTAGCTAGCAGTATCATTGCACCCACTGTCAGTGGCATCAGTAATTTTTGCCAGAACAGGCTGCGGTATTTTTTTGTGGGTTGATCGTTGCTCTCAAGATATTCGCTGTACTGGTGCAGAGCAGATAATGACATGGCCTCGCTGGTGATGCTGAGTGAAGGTAGTTCTTCGGCCTTCCACAGATTGGCAACTTCCAGTTCCTTGTGCCGCCGGGTAACCAGAATGTCGTCGACTAACGTCTTTTCCCTGACTCCCTGTAGTAGCCAGCGTCTGTTTTTGATTATGGTGGCTGTGCGGCCATAGATCGCTCTGGTCAAACGGCCGCTGTCATCAAACTCGAATACCTCAATGTCGCCAGGGACTTCTCCGTCCAGCAATTTGGTCAGATGGGCAAAGCGTCCGGGCTCTACAGACCATAAACCGCCGTCTGGAATAATGACCGTATTGCGATCGCGCAGTGCGCTTTTCTGCCGCTCGGCGGCCTCCAGTAACGGTGCGGAAATAAACTCCATGCTAAGCCAGAGAGTCATCATGAACACCACAGTGGGAATGCCAATGGCGCGTAGGAGTTGGCTCTTGCGGAACCCTGTGCAGGCGATAATAGTGAGCTCATGGGACTGGCAAAGTCTCGACAATGCCACCATGGAGCCCAGTAACGCGATAACCGGTGACAGGCTCACGACTTGTTGTGGCAAGGCAAGCATCGTGTAGCGGGCAACAGCAAGGGCGTTGTAGTCGAAGCGGGTGCGATCCAGCTCCTGGATGAAACCCATCAAGCCAAAAACCGATCCCAGGATAAGCAACGTAATCAGCCAGCCCCTGATCAGGTTCATTGCAATGAAACGCTCCAGAATCATCGGCGTTTCAGCCTTGGCAGCCCTGTGACAAGAACTATCAGCAGTGCAATTTCTATAACATAGGCCGTCCACAACCCGGGTATTGCTCCAATCTTGTCCTGCTCAACCCAGGTGCGCATCACACTGGTAACACTGAACAGTGCAATATAGACCAGCAGTGCAATGAAGAAATTGCGAGAGCGAGATTGGCGCGGCGACATGCGCGATAATGGAACGGCGATAAGGGCGAGCAATACCGTGGCCAGGGGAGTCGTAATGCGCCATTGATATTCAGCGATATCTTTGGGATTAGTGGAGTTGGCCAGCGTCAGGGTGGTTTCCGCGCGTGCCCGGTACCTCTCCTGCGCTTCCTGCATGGGCAGGCGAACGATCAGCTCTTTGAACTCCAGCGTCAGGTCCTGCTTCTTGCTGTTGTCCAACATGTAGTTAAAGCCGTTGTTGAACTCGGCTTGCATTGCTTCTCCTGGATGCAGCATGGGGAGTGACGCAGTCTCTGCAACCAGCAGCTCGGAGCCGCTTCTGTCGGTGTTTTCGTTGTGCTGCTTATACAGGAAAACGCGTTTATGCACGCCCTGCTGCTGATCGACATCCTGAGCAAAGAATACGTAGCCACTGCCCAGGAGCGCCATGAAATTTCCTGCCGCCATTTTTTTCAAATCGAAACTGGCCGCTGCCTGCGCTTCCAGTTCGTAGCTGGTGCGAAACGCCCAAGGCCGTCCGGCGATCGATAAAAACCCGGTGAACAATGCGATCAGTAGTGAGAACTTCAGCACTGATTCGAGCACACGTATGCGACTGATACCTGAAGCATAGACGGCGTACATTTCTGCATCACGGTAGAGTCGGCCAACGGCAGACAGCACCGAAAAGAACAGCGCGGTAGGCAGCAGGATCTCCAGTGTGACCAGTGTGTTCAGGCCAATCAGCTTGAATGCCGTGGCGACATCGAGCTGACCATCAGCAGCCATGCCCAGGTAACGCGCGGCTGAGTAGCCCACGAAGACCAGAACCAGAAGCCCGAGTCCGGCAGCAAAAGGTCTTAGGATTTCCCAGCTGATATAGCGGTCAATGATCAAGTAGTTGTGTTCCTGTGCTAATGAGCGGCAGTATACAACAAGCGCTGGTCGTGAGGTTATAATGAGCGGTCTGGCGCGCAACCCGGTGGTCACCCCCTGTCGCCATCTGAATAGGGATATCGAGATTTGAATCAGCACCCACTAACCTGGTTGATACTGAGCGACAAGCAGGGCGACAATCGACAGGTAGAAACGCTGGTTGAATCGCTGGGCTGGCCCGTGGTGCGCAAATATGTGCACATGCTACCGCAGTATGTAAAAGGCAAGCCGCGTCACAAGCCCTCCTTGCATCATATAGACATCGACTCGTCTGACCCACTTGAGCAACCCTGGCCGGACCTCATCATTACAGTGGGTCGGCGTCCGTCGATGGCTGCACTGTGGGTGCGTAAGCAGTCGGGCGGCAAATCAAAAATTGTGCTTCTGGGTAAACCCACGGCTCACATGATGGATTTTGCTCTGGTTGTGGCCAGTGCCGAAAACCAGATGCCACCCTTACCCAATTATTTACCAATAACGCTGCCGCTGATGCGGGTCAAAACCGCAGATGTAGCGGCTCAGGCGCAGGCGTGGAGTGAAAGGTTTGCAACGCTCAAGCGTCCCCTGATCGCCATACTCGTTGGCGGCGAAACCAACCCTTTCAAAATGAACCGGGCTGCGGCTCACGAACTGGTTGCGACCGCCAGGTGGGTTGTCGATGAGCTTGGCGGGACACCGTATGTGACCACCAGTCGTCGAACCACATCCGAGGTTGTGGACGTCCTGCGTAAAAGTCTGCCAGAGCAGGCGATCCTGTATGAATGGTCGCCAGAATCACTCGACAATCCCTATCAGGCGCTGATGGGTAGTGCGGATGGTTTTATCGTTACGGCCGACAGCGTGTCGATGATGGTGGAAGTCATCTATTTGCAGAAGCCGTTGGCGATCTTTCCACTGCCCGCAGGCTGGCTGGGCAGGGCAGATCAGGCCAGACGTTCGCTGGCGCACTGGTTATTCAATGCGAGAAAAGTGTCGATCGGGGATCGAGTGCGCCACTGCGCTGCTATGGCGGTCTATCACGTGGACGTCTTTAAGCTGCTATGCGCTACGCGTGACTTTCGCGCCTTCCACGCTCTGTTGGTTGAACGCGGTTTTGCTGTCTGGGCGGGACAGCCCTTTAGCGAACCCAAAGCAGATCTGCCGGACGACGTGGGTGCCATTGTGAGTCGTATTGAGGCGCTTTTTGACGGCCACGAGGTACACCGTGATGACACTGGCCTGTAATGCGGGGGTTTGGCGTTTCCTGTATCATCGCGTCCCTTTATTTGGGGACCAGAATTGTCGATAGCGATGAAACAGCGTTTGAGCCGCGACTCGAAAGAGCGTTCTGGTGCAGCCCGATTTAAGGCAGGGCAGTCATGAAGCTGATCTTTGAAAGTATACGACAGGCGCTGCAGGTGACGCGCAGGAAATTGGCTCGCACCATTTTGCATTGGCGACTTCGGGATCGACCATTGCAAGAGATACTGGCTGCAGAGCGCAGGATGCGCGGTAAGGACCAGATCGACACCCTGCGCCAGGCCGACATAGTAATTGTCTCGTTTGGCAAGAGTGGTCGAACCTGGCTGAGGGTGATGCTATCGCATCTGTTTCGGGTGATGTACAAGCTGCCCGAGAACGCTGTTATGGGCTTTGATAACTTTCACAATATCAACGCGGCAGTGCCGAAGGTGTTTTTTACCCACGACAACTACATCAAGGATTTTACCGGCGAGTTTGATAGCAAGAAGTCGTTCTACGGCAAGCGAGTTGTATTGCTTGCGCGTGATCCTCGCGATGTGGCTGTGTCCCAGTTTTTCCAGTGGAAGTTTCGCATTAAGCCGGCAAAGCTCGAGATCAATAACTATCCGCCGCGCGATGCCGATATCAGCCTGTACGACTTTGTGACTGGCGACAATGGTGGAGGTAGCATCCAGGCAGTTTCAGATTTCCTGAATTTGTGGGCTCGTGAGGCCGGCAACATCGATAATCTGCATGTATTGCGCTACGAAGATCTGCGTGCAACCCCGGATATTGAACTGCGCAGGTTGCTGGACTTTATGCAGGTTGATGCCAGCGATGCCGATGTAGATGCCGCGGTGGCGTACTCGTCCTACGAGAACATGAAAAAAATGGAAGGGAGTAGCCAGTTTCGCCTGTCAGGTGATCGCCTGAAACCGGGTGACAAAGGTAACCCCGATAGTTTCAAGGTTCGACGTGCCAAGGTGGGTGGTTACCGCGACTATTTTGACGACGATCAGGTCGCGGCTATCGATCAGCAGCTGGCCTCTACACTGGATCCGGTGTTCAAATACTCAGATTCCACGCCGGCGACCTGACCCGGTGGGTTATTCAAGCACCCACCAGGGTCAGTGCATCTTCACGTAGATGACCTTTGGCGATTTCGTCGCGCAGTCCCTGCTCTGTTAGCTCACCCTGCTCAAGACACTCTTTAACCATGCTAAAGAAAAAGGCTTCCTGAGCCGGATCGGGATGTGGCCCATAGGTTCCGGCGAACTTGTAGTCACCGAACAGTGCGCGTCGTCCGCGGCGTATCCAGTGCCTGGGTGGGAACAAACGGAATTTGTCCGCGGGTCTGAAGTCTACTGCAAGGCCTGTTTTCCAGGGTTGGGTCTTGCGCTTTGTGTTGTGCAGCAATTTTGTGTCCGCGCCCAGGTGATCAAAGTCATTCCAGCGGTCTTCAAGCGGACCTATCGTGGCGGCATCTTCCAGTTTCAATGTTACCCAATCCATGTAGTCGCGTTTAACGGGCTCAAACATCTCAGAGAAGTCTCGCTCGAATTGCCAGTGCGTTAACTTCTCACAATCCAGCAGCATCACACTCGTGGCAAACGCGGCTCTGAGTCCCTTGCTACGACACATGATACTGGCGCCTTGCATATCCCGACTCAGCAGCTCCCAGATGTCTCCGACTGCGAATACATCGGGGTCGATAACGACTGCGCGCCCCTGGTATCCCATGAGCTCTGGCGGCATAAACCGTAGAGGCGTGAAGGATTGCAGATCGTCATTCAGCCACGGGCGCATGTCACCATCACGCAGGTAAAGCTGGCCCTCGCGCTCTCTCATTGAGGGATAGTCTTTGACCTCGATGAACTTGATGTCGAACTTGTCTGCGTGAGCCGAATTTCGCTGCAAAGAATGTCGGCTCACTATCGCACCGAGTTTTTGTTTGTGATTGGTGTGAATAAAGACAGTGGGTTTCAAGCTGTTTCGTCCTTCGGCAGGTTTGTGAGATAGTCTAGCGCGAATCACGCGGGTCATACACGCCCGGGGATTGGCAATACTTGGAGCATTTTTGCTGTGCAGGAGCGGACGTTGACGGTCTGGTGTTTACTAGGGAGAAAGGCAGGCGACAATACTCAGGTGCTGGCGCTGGCCGAAGAGCTTGGTTGGGGCTTTCAGGAAAAACGCATTCAGGCCAGATCGTGGGAGCTGCTTGTTCATCTTGGCGCGGGTATCACTCTTGCTGGCATTGACCTAAAGGCATCCACGCCTTTACAGCCACCGTGGCCAGATCTCGTGATTACAGCCGGTCGGCGCAACGAGCCCGTCGCGCGATGGATACAGCGGCAATCGGGTGATACGACCCGCCTCGTGCACATCGGTCGACCCTGGGCACCTCTGCAGGCATGGGACCTGATTGTGACGACTGGCCAGTACTTCCTGCCCACTAGCGACAATATTGTTCACAACGCCCTGCCGTTGCACCGCCATGTCGATAGCAATCTGGTGGCGGCTGCGCAGAGTTTGCGTCAGCAACTGAAGAGTTTACCCCGCCCATGGATAGCCGTTCTGGTTGGGGGCGACAGTGGCAAGTTCGTGTTCACGCCGGGCAAGGGTGCTCGTATGGGCGAGCTCGTCAATCGGCTGGCCGTGGAGGTTGGTGGCTCCCTGCTGGTCAGCGACAGTCCTCGCACGCCGGCTGTCGCAATGGACGTGCTCCAGGCGCAATTGACCGAACCGAACCTATGCCATCGATGTGCCAGCGGCGCCGACAACCCCTATGCCGGAATGCTCGCATTGGCGGACGCCTTCGTTGTCACTGGCGAGTCAATGTCGATGCTCAGTGAAGCCTCCGGCAGGGCCAAGCCGTTGTTTGTTTATGACCTCTCAGATACTGACTCGCCGTGGTGGATGTTGCCTCATAGCTTTGGCGTTAAACCGCTGAGCCATCGAGTCGCCATGTTGTTGGGGCCGCGGCGCATGCGTCGCGATATCAGCAAAATTCAGGATGGGTTGGTTAGATCCGGGCAGGCGAAATGGTTAACAGCGGATGCGATAGCGCAGCTGGGAAATGAGCTGCCTTCTACTGAAGGGATATCTCCGGGAGCAGACCCAGCCACTGCGTCTGCTGCCGATCTGCAGCGAGCGACAGCGGCCGTGCAGCGGCTATTCTCTTGAGTAATAGTTGATACTGCGTCCGGTCAGGCTGGTGAATATGATGCCGCTTGATTTGGCCAGGCGATACAGACTGTGCATGAAACGGCCGCGCGAGAATATGCAAAAAGGCAGGATTAGCAAAATCACCAGAAACTTCAGTAAGGAGGTCATTGCGAGCTTGATCTGCCGACCTGGCGTGCCGTGGGTACGCACCATATTGACCTGCGAGCAGCCATTCTTGAAGCCCCGCTTCAGTAGCCCCTTTACGGTGTAACGCGCCGGTTCATGATTGCGCTGAATGATTGAAGTATCTGCCGTGGTGACACGGGCGCCTTGTGCCAATGCTCGCAGGAAGAAGTCCTTGTCTTCGCCACCGCTGTAGCGGAAGGCGTGAGAAAACACGGGGCCGGTGCTGGCGACGCGCTCAATGATGTCCTTTCCCACTAGAACATTGCAGGTTGACGCGAAATTCGGCAGCCCATAGCGGCGTATCTTGTCTTCCTTTTTGACTTTGGTAGGGGACCGAAATATTCCCGTTGCCCGCGCCCACTCTGGCATATTGGGGTCCAGAATCCAGGTGCCAAAAACCAGGTCTGCACCGCTATCGAGATACTGATCTAGCAGTCGGATAAGCCAATCCGGGTGTGGCTCATCGTCGTCATCCAGAAATGCCACGACATCCGCGCCGCGCTCCATGGCTACTGACAATGCGTGATTTCTGGCATGGGTGATGCCCGATTCGGGCTCACAGGTGTAGTGGATAGCGATTGGCAGACTAGTGGCTGCCTGCTCGCAAAATTCGCGAGTATCTGTGCCGAGTTTGTTATCGATAACAATCAGTTGCACATTGGCGGGGTCGTAGTCGCCAAGGTCAATAGCTTGCAGGTTTGAAATCAGCTTCACCAATTCGTCTGGACGACTGATCGTGCAGACACAAATGGCGACCTTCAAAGCGGCGCGATTGACGATGTTGACCTCCATATCAGTGGTTCGCTAGCTCCAATTCTGTAGGTTCCCCAGATTCCGTAATTGATCAATACCACCTGTGCTCTTACGGTGGGGAAAATAGCCGTGCCGCCAGTCGGTACCAGGCAAACCCTGCCGTCACTGTAGCTCATTTCGCCGATATGGCGTAACGGGAATGCCTGTTGGTTTCCATGCGTCCTGGATAGGCTGCCATTATGAGGGCGATGGGCATCCAGAAAAATAGCCACAACTCGTTGGGGTGTACAAGCAGTCTATCAAAGTCCATCGCGATACAGGTCATTCCAAACAGCAGTAAGGCAATATAGATGGGCTCTCTTCTTTGTCTGTAGAGTTGCAGGCCCCAGAAAGCGGCCAGACTGAGAATGGTGAGCAGCAGGCATAGGCCTATCAGGCCACCATCGCGCAACGTTGCAAGATAGCCGTTGTGCGCGTGGTTGAACACCTGCTCGTAGGCGGTGACCTCTGGATTGACGAGGCTGCCGCGCCCCACTAGCCAGTGTCCCTGCATGTCTATAATCGTTTGCCGCCATATGCCCGGTCTGAATGAGAGTGTCGCCACACGGTCAGTCCACAACATGGAGTTGGCCGTCATCAATGCCCAGTTCAACCCCATCGCGATGGCAAGCACGCCCAGCGCTCGGTAACCGATGACTGCCAGAAGGCCAACACTGGTCGCAGCAAGAGCAGTGCGCGATTGGGTCAAGAGCACTACGCACAGTAACAATATGGCCGTGACAATATAGGTTAACTTGGCGTGCTTGGTGGGCGCAGTAAACAGACAGTGACAGGCCAGCACCGTAAACAGTCCGTAGACGCACGCTGCATTGTTGGTCTGGCTCATCACGCCCAGCAGCTCCAGTCTTGAGCTTGGAAATGGGTTATTCAGATACCATGCTAGCACCGACACCAAGCCTGCGGCTGCAGCGATATAGAGACCTTGGCGCAAAAATTTGTCCATGGTCTGTGGGTGTTCAATCCACAGATAGCCGGTAACAGCACAAAAGGAGAGCACCGCAAGGCTGTACCAGATTGACCACAGTGCCTCTGCCTGAGTGAAATCAGCGGTCCACGTCAGGCTGCTGATCATATAGCAGATAAACGCCAACACCCAGTAGAGCAATTGGTTGCCGCGGAACAGTGAGACTAGCTCTCGCCATAAGATTAGAGCTGGGGGCAGCACAAGGATGTAGTACAGGCGCCGATGTCCAGAGACCATCGGTAGCAAAAAATAGCCGGCGACAAAAATCGCATAACAATAGGCCATCCCTTTGCTGCGCAAAAACACATGCAGGCTGTTGAGACTCTGGATCATCAATGCTGCGCAACCGAGCAGGGGCAGCACGAAGCTGGCCAATGACTTGCCTTGCAGTTCATCGTATCGCCGGGACGTCTGATAATCGGCCCCGATTTAGCGGGGTGTTCACGCGCTTAAGCCGCTTGAGATGAGGCAGTAAGCGGATGTAAGTGCTCTGGTGGCAGGGGAGCCGTGCGATCGAGTATCTCGAAAGCGTCATGGCGCACGTGATTCAAGGCCATCTCATTGCGCAGGAAGTCCTCGGTAATATCACCGTTCTCCAGACATTCCTTGAGCAAGCCAAAGAAGAAGCGCTCCTGGTTCTGATCCGGATGCTGTTTGTAATTACCCAGAAACGCGTACTCTCCGAACAGTTTGCGTCTGGCTATCATTACCCACGCTGCAGGCGGAAACAGACGGAAGCGCTCGGCTGGTCGCCAATCGGTAGGTAGGCCCGTTTTCCACGGTTGGGTTCTGCGACGGGTAGTATGCAGAAGCTTGGTTTCGAGGGTGAATTTGTCGAAATCATTCCACTCGGACTCGAAAAATCCCAGGGTGTCGCGATCTTCTTCCTTGAGGCAAATCCAGGGCTGGTAGTCCTGAGTAAAATCGAACATAGCCTCGAATTTCTTCTGCGCATCCCAGTGAGTCAGCCTGTCGCATTCCAACAACATAACGCTGCTGGCCATGCACTTGTCCACCAACCCTTTCGGGCCTGATCGCATGCGGCACATTATCGCCTTGCCTTGCATGTCTCGATTGAGTAACTCCCACACGTCCGCTGCTGCAAAAATATCGGGATCGATAACTACCGCCCGACCTTCGTAGCCCATGAGCTTTGGGGGCATGAATCGAGTAGGGGTAAATGACTGCAGGTCATCATTCAGCCAGACGCGTTTAACGCCATCTCGAAGATATTCGTCCCCTTCGTGTGCAGCAAAAAACGGGTAGTCGCGACTATCCATGATTTGCACGTCAAACTTGTCGTTATTGCGCGAATAGCGGCGCAGCGCGTGTTTGGCGACAATCGCGCCAGTGATTTGCTTTTGGTTGGTCTGAATAAATACGCAGGCTTTCATGATATCGGTAGAGGCTAACTGCTAACTGAGAGACGCTCACTATAATTTAATGCGTCGTGAAGCGCCATTTGCAAAAATGGCGACAAATTACGTTCTGTGCCCAGTGGCGCCACGCTATTTACTTGAATATTCCCCGTCGATACAGGCCCCAGAAAAACCCCCATAGATAGATTAGTGGGGCGCGCCTCACCTTGTCCGGGATCACAATTGGTTCGCCTGAGTGGCGCTCCAGTTTCCAGGCGATGTAGTCCAACCCGCCCTCAAACGTGAACAGGGCTTTGAGCAATCTCATGATAGAGAGCAGCTTGCCCTGGGCGCGTCGAACGAACCAGGCTCCGCGGGTCTTGCGGCTCCGAAAGGTGCTGATGCGAGTGCGGTAATGTAGTTCGCCCGCGTTTTCACTGAGGATGAGGCCAT
>CALINF010000026.1 GCA_938045215.1 uncultured Halieaceae bacterium
ACGGCAATACCCCTTCCAGAGCGCCAGGTGACATAGAATAATTACAAGCTGGCCTGCCACGCTAGCGCGCTTGCTCCAGCACTCAAGAGAGTCTCGACTTTCGATAGGCATGGAGAATCACTACCAGATTATTGCGGCCACGCCTCTTACGTTCCAGCCCAGCATGGCCCAAATAGTCGCACTCCCAGTGTCTTTATCGTATTGTTGTCGCCGAAGACTCACCGAGGTTGCTGCATGAGAAAAACCAGATCTACTTACCAGGAACTACCGGTTATTCGATTGGCATTAGCGCAACCATTTCTCGACGCAGCGCGGCGAGCGGGCGTAGATGTGGATTCGGTATTGCTTCCATTCGGGATTACTTCTCACGCATTCAACAACGCCGATATGTTTCTGCCCGCCGCCACCATGTACGACCTCGTCGAGAATCTTGCCGATGCGACGGGCAACCCTCACATCGGCGCTGAGTTGGGTCTTGCGCTGAATCCATTTGATTGGTCACCACTTAGTAACGCAGCAAGACAATCGCGATCTGTGGGGGACTTTCTTCTCAGGTTTTCCATTGATGCGTATAAAGACGCTAACTCAGCCATATTTCAGCTTGAGACAAAAGGCACCCGCTCCAGCTTTCGGGAAATGCGAGTCTCCCCCGGCAACACGAAACCCCGACATAACGACGCTTTCACTATCGCTTATATTCTGCAGGTTTTACGATCTGCGGTGGGGGAGAATTGGGACGGACGAAAAGTCATTGCGGAAGTCTGTGATCCAGGTGTTCTACCACCGAGCCTTTACAATATACGGATCGCCACAACCAGTTCTGATGGTGCTGGGCTCGCCTTCCCCTGCGAGTGGCTACTTTTGGAACCGGCATTCATCGAAGGTCAAAACCCACTACCAACTCATAAACCTGGAACAGTTGCGCCTGCCTCTATCGTTGATGCGCTACAGGCAGTGCTGCTGTCGCAACTGGAGAGTGCTGACTTTGATAGCAGCAAAATAGCGGCACTTTGCGGCATGAGTAGAAGAACGCTTTCGCGCAAACTGGCCAGTGCAGGCACTTCTTTAAGCGAGGAGGTGGCCAGTTTAAGACAACAACGCGCCCAAACGTACCTGACCGAAACTGACAGGACAGTAACCGATATTTCCCGGAGTATTGGTTACGATGATCCAACGGTGTTTTCACGCGCATTCAAACGATGGACAGGACTGACACCAACGCAGTACCGTGCTAACCACACCTCTACGATTAACAGTTAGCTGACACAAAAAAGGCACCCGATTTGGATGCCTCTTTTATAAATTGGTCGGGACGGCAGGATTTGATCGGGGCGGCCTTCCGCATGCGACCACCTCGCAGGTTCAGGTGCCCAGCCATAAAAAAAGGCACCCGAATTGGATGCCTTTCTTACAAATTGGTCGGGACGGCAGGATTTGAACCTGCGACCACCACACCCCCAGTGTGGTGCGCTACCAGGCTGCGCTACGCCCCGAAAAGTCGATTATGGTGCCTCGACGAGGGCGGAATTATACGCAATACCGCGAAGGTTACAACGCCTAATTGGCTGGCTCGAGTACCTTCAGAACGTCTTCCAGTTCCTTGATGGTTTCCTGAATAACGGCCTGCATCTCTATCGCAGATGAGCCGTTGTCTTCATCAGTCATGCGCTGACGCGCACCGCCGATGGTGTAGCCCTGATCGTACAGCAAGCTGCGAATCTGACGAATCGTGAGCACATCTTCACGCTGGTAATAACGGCGGTTACCGCGGCGCTTTACCGGCTTGAGTTGAGGAAATTCCTGCTCCCAGTAGCGCAGCACGTGAGGCTTTACCGCACACAGCTCGCTAACCTCACCTATGGTGAAATAGCGCTTGCCCGGTATCGCCGGTAATTCGTTATTGTGGCTCGGTTCCAGCATATTCCTCTACTCTGGCTTTAAGCTTCTGGCCGGGTCTGAACGTGACAACGCGGCGTGCAGAGATGGGTATCTCTTCCCCTGTCTTGGGGTTACGGCCCGGTCGCTGGCTCTTGTCGCGCAAATCAAAATTACCAAAGCCCGACAGCTTTACCTGCTCATTGCCTTCGAGGCTCGCCCGGATCTCCTCGAAAAACAATTCGACGATTTCCTTTGCCTCCCGTTTGTTGAGTCCCAGCTCTTCAAACAGGCGTTCAGCCATTTCAGATTTGGTTAGCGCGGTCATGATCCCGTCAGCTAGTTCCTTAGCTCTGCCTTATAGTTTTTTTCCAATGAATCAATGACTTGATCCATTGCCAGGTTCACATCTTCATCGCTAAGAGTGCGCGATTGATCCCGGAAAGTCAAACCGAGTGCGAGGCTTTTTCTTTTAGGATCAATGCCTTTGCCTTCATATACATCAAACAACCTTAGATCTGTGAGGTAAGTCCCAGCCACAGAACGAACATTTGACATCAGGTCAGATGAAAGTATCGATTTGTCGACAACAATCGCCAAATCCCGACGAACTTCTGGAAACTTGGACAGTTCTGTGAATTCCGGCAACCGGGTTTCCAACATCGCCTCAAGGTCGATTTCACAGGCATACACTGCCGAAGCCAGACCCAGCTCTGCCTGAATAGTGGGGTGTAAAGCACCAACAAAACCCACAGCTTGCCCCTTTAGGGTTACCTGCGCCGTCTGACCCGGGTGCATGCCCTCACGCTGGGCACTGTGAAACTCATAGGCATCTGGCTGGCGGGTCAATGCAATCAGGCTCTCCAATTCGCCCTTGATGTCGTAGAAATCAGCCGCCTCACTGGCACTCGACCACGACTCCGCCACGCGATTGCCGGTAACGACCATTGCCAGTGTGGGCACCTGTCGCAGGCCACCGTCTCCCGGTACAAACCGCAACCCGGTTTCAAACAAACGCACTCGCGGCTGCTGACGCTTGGTGTTGCGCATCATGGCACCAACCAGCCCGGGTATCAGACTGGTTCTCATCACCGCCATGTCGGCAGAGATCGGGTTCTGCAACTCCACCGGCGTTAACGACGGATCGAACAAGGCTTGCAGCTTGGGGTCTACAAAACTGTAGGTAATGGCCTCGCGAAATCCACGTGCGCTGAGGTGACGGCGCAAGTAACGAGTAGACAGCGTGGTCTCGGGCTGTGAAGGAATCACCAGGTCGGCTCGAATATGGGTGACTGGCAGGTTGTTGTAGCCATAAATCCGTGCCAGTTCCTCTAACAGATCTGCTTCGATCGCAATATCAAAACGCCAGCTCGGCACGCCACAAGTCCAACCTTCATCTGTTGAAGTCACCGCAAGACCCAGCCCGGAGAGAATGCGCACCACCTCCTCTGCCGGCAAATCGAACCCCAGCATTTTCTGTATACGCTGGGCGCGCAACGTGACATCTCCACGCGCGGGCAGGCAGCTTTCTTCAACCACCTCAACGATTGGTCCGGCCTGTCCACCTACGATATCCAACACCAACTGCGTGGCTCGCTCCATCGCCTGGGCCTGCAGCGTGAAATCCACGCCGCGCTCAAAGCGATGAGAAGAATCGGTATGCAGGCCATAGCCTCGCGCCTTTCCAGCCAACAGCTCTGGCGT
>CALINF010000027.1 GCA_938045215.1 uncultured Halieaceae bacterium
AAACATCATGTATATCAAAGCATTTATGACAGCAGCACTGAGCGCTGCACTGCTGATTTCAGTCACCGGTTGTAGCAAAGAAGATGTAGATAAGGCTAAAAGCTCAGCCGAAGAAGCTGCGACGGCCGTTAGTGAAACAGCAAAGCAAGCAGCCGATGGCGCTGTTGAGTTGACCAACGATGCAGTCGATGCGAGCAGCGAAGTAATGGCTGATGCGGGCGCTGCGGCCAGCGATATGACTGATGATGCGGCGGAAATGGCGAGTGAAGCAGCAGATGCCACTGCCGAGATGGCTGATGATGCAGCAGAAATGGCGAGTGAAGCAGCAGATGCAACTGCCGAGATGGCTGATGATGCTGCAAAGTCGGCAAGCGAAATGGCCGATGACGCCGAAGCTGAAGCGAGTTCTGCAGCTGATGCCGCGAGCAAGAAGATGGACGAAATCAAGGAAGGCTAGTACGTAGCAAAAACACTCATCCACGTTATTTCAGGGCAGCCCATCGAGCTGCCCTTATTCTATCTATCAGCCGTAATTAGTCATCTACTCTACTAAATGGGCGAACCTGGCGGCGCTTTGAGTGGTGACAGCGGTGCAACTGTATCGGGGTTTTCCCGGAACCGCCGAATCATTTCGCTACTGAACCGATAGTGCGCAAGCCAACCAAGCGCCGACTCATCACTACCAGTACTACTGGCAGCGGTATTGAGCCACTCTTCCAGCTCAATCAATGCGCTATAAGCCTGCGCGCGTGCCTGAACTTGTACTTCTGGATTACTCGCAAGCCGCATCAGGCGTTCGAGCACCTCAGTGCCCACCACTCGCTGCAGCGACGCATCGGCTGGGATAATCCGCTCGCTATACCAGGATGCCTGCATGACCTCATTGAGTAGTGCGGCAAAATCCGGCTGCCCGGGATCGCTTGCATGATTGTTATTCATACGCGCAGCACGGGTAGCATTGAGCAGCATGTCCAGCGTCAGCCCCGCGGCAGTACTGGCCGCAGCCAATGGGTCGAACAGGTAGCCTGTTTGGCGGGGAAACAGCTCACGGCTATCACCCGAGCCCGGGGGGCGCGGCGGTATCATGGTGACCAGCTCTGCTGGTATTCGCAAGGCGGTGGGAGACAGTGTCGAGAGCATCGAGTCAATTGCTTGACGCTGGCGAGCACCGGGTATTGCCACGGTAGGCACCTGACCGTCACCACGCAGGGCATAGGAGAAATCTCTGCCGCCGATCACCGTCGCCGCTGCCTGGAGCTGAAATCGATGCATTAGATACATAGGTACCAGCACATCTTCCAGACTTGCCATCGGGCGTCCCAGCTGAATATTGTTTTCAGAAAACTGCTCAAGCACGACAGCGCGCACGTCCATCAAACGATTGAGCTCTGTGACTGGATCTGCACCGTTATCCCACAAGTTTCCCCGCGGACTTGAAGCACCGGCTGTTATTGCAAAGCTATCGCCGCGCGAATGGCGGTCTGCTACAAAGCTCAGACCACTGGCATAGGTCTCGGCAATGATGCGTTGCCGCTCCTCAGTGGCGTTAACATCTGCAGGAAAATCCTGATATCCCCACAGCACAGCGCGTTTGTCCCATTCCCCAATATCCACGCTGTAGGCCTGTGAAACGTCTATAGAACCACCCGCTGCCAGGGTCACATAGGGATAGGGATAATCCATCACTGATGCGCGCCCGTTGGTGCTGGCGGCAAAGTTATGCTCAAGACCTATGGTGTGCCCTACTTCATGCGCCGACAGTTGGCGGATACGCGCCAGCGCAAATGCCTCCAGTTCGGGGGAAGCGGACCCATCCACATAGGGCGCCAAAAAACCCTCTGCCAGCAACAAGTCCTGACGCACGCGCAGTGAGCCCAGAGATACATGCCCCTTGAGGATTTCCTGTGTCCGGGGGTCTCTCACACTCGAACCATAGGACCAGCCGCGAGTAGAACGATGTACCCACTGGATAACGTTGTAGCGAATATCCATGGGATCTGCACCCTCTGGAAGCAGTTTTACCTGAAACGCGTCTTTATAACCCGCTGCTTCGAATGCCTGATTCCACCAGGAAGCACCTTCGATCAGAGCACTTCGAATAGGCTCAGGGGAACCGCGGTCCACGTAATAGACAATCGGCTCTACCGCTTCACTGACGGCAGCCGAGGGATCTTTTTTCTTCAATCGATGCCGCCAGGCATAAGCCTTTTTTACCGGCTCATCGATGGGTGTAGCGTAGTCGTAGATCAGTTGATTATCATACTGATCAATGAACCCTGCCCGGGGATCATAAGGCAGCGGTGTATACCCCTCATCAGGCAGTCGAATGAATGAATGATGCTGATGCACCGTGATTACGCTCGCATCAGGCGAGACCGTGCGCAATATCTTGCCCGTAGGTTCGCCCACCAGCGTGAGGGTAGCATCGACCTCAGAATTATCCGGAAAGCCCTTTGTTCTTGGCAGAAAAATAGCTGAACGCGAGGCCTCAACGCTGTAAGCACCCTCTTCCGCCTCCTTTAGTCGTCCAGCCACACCGTGCGCATCGCGCAAAAAGAAATCGCTGGCATCAACGAGCAGTTTGCCGGCGTCTTGAGCTGCAATTTCAAAACCCCACACGACTGAACGGGCAAAAGCCTGTTCTACAGCCGCGCGTTCGTCTGGATTGTCGGAGTTCGCCAGATATTTGGGATTGTCGGCGAGCAGAAGTACTTTGGGACCGCGACGATCAAAGCGTGCGAGCAAGGTTTTACCCAGCTGCCCCCTATCCAATCCCAGGTCATTGGAACCAATACCCTGAGAGAGGCTACTGACGTAAATAAAGGGCTCATCCAAACGCTCGATTTCCAGATAGAGCTTGCCCTGCCCCTCATGCCAGTACATAGGCACAAAGCCGGGTATCGCCGTAGACGCTGCGACGATGCTGTCGTAGCTGGCTTCCTCTGACTCAGGGTTGTCGTTACTGCAGGCTGTTAGTGTCAGTGTCACAACCAGCAAAGACAGACTCAATAGATAACGCATGAATGTTCCTCGAAGCTTAAAATATGTAGATTGCCTGGCTCAGCACGTGGCAACAGCACTACAAGCCAAATCGGCATTGTGAACCCTGGATCAGGTGAATGCTCGATCGCCAGCTACGCAGCGTAGCTTATCGGTACTCTCTACTGTGTAGTCTCTATCCAAAACAGTACTCACATAATGGAACTCGCTGGTGGCGGCAACTGGCGTTAACACAACCTCAGCCCAACCACGGTGCACCGTATCGGCATGCACCAGTTCCGGACTAGTGTCCATCAGCGCCTGCTTGAGAAGCTCCGGCTTTGCGGGAATGATGCTCTCAAGACCAGGACTACTGATGCCCGGTGTGCCTATTTCAACACCAACCGCTCTGCCCTCTGTATCTGACAGATTGAATATCCACGCATTATGCGTGTCACCGGCCAGTACCAGCGGATTACTGGCGTGCGCAATAAGATCTGAAAAAAGCCGGTCACGGGCCGCTGGATACCCGTCCCAAGCATCGAGATTCAGCGGCAGTCCTGCAGCCGCCAGCGCCGCCATATTGTCGAGAAATGTCTGTAATCGTTGTGGCGGATTCTCTACCGTAACCGCATCGTCAGGTAACACTGGCACTCCTAATTTACCCACTAGAACCTGCTGGCCCAGAACCTGCCAGGTAGCGCCTCTGGCCTTGCTTGCCTGCAACTGCGTTGCCAGCCAGGCTTCCTGGTCCGTTCCCAGTAGTGTTCGGTTGCTATCACTTAGAATGTCTGCCTTAAAGCTG
>CALINF010000028.1 GCA_938045215.1 uncultured Halieaceae bacterium
CACCTGCTTCAAGTGCTGCAGCTACTGTAAATGGCTTCATGGTAGAGCCAGGTTCAAACAGGTCCGTCATGGCCCGGTTACGGGTATTGGCCATTTCAAAGCCGTTGCGACTGTTGGGGTTGTACACAGGGTGATTAACCATCGCCAGCACCTCTCCAGTGCTGGCATCCAGGGTCACAATGGAACCGGCCTCTGCTCCAGTGATGGTCATGGCTCGCTGCAGTTCGCGATGGTGGAGGGTCTGGAGACGAAGGTCGATGCTCAAGGTTAAATCCTTGCCCGGCCTTGCCGCTTCGATAACGCCAATATCGCGTACCGCATCACCGTGCAAATCCTTGATATATTTTTTCTTGCCCGGCACACCTTTGAGCCAGTCGTTGTAGGCCAACTCGAGCCCCGCTATGCCCTTGCCGTCAACATTGGTAAAACCCACCAGCTGCGCGGCTGCCTCGCCCGCGGGGTAGAACCTGCGGTACTCGCGCTCGCCGCGCACGCCGGGTATCCGCAGCGCCAGCACCTCACGTGCCTCAGCGGGAATACGATGGCGCTGCAGGTACATAAACTGCTTACCCTTGTAACGGGCCAATTTGGCATTGAGCTCATCGAGGTCCATAGACAACGCCCGGGCCAGCTCAGGTAACCGCTCATGCCCCGTCAGCAATCTGGGATTCGCCCATATTGAGATAACTGGCGTACTAACAGCGAGCGGCTCGCCCCGACGATCAGTAATCACTCCCCTATAGGCCGGGATCTCGGCTGTGCGCAAAGCACGCATCTCGCCCTGCCCCTGCAAAAACTCGTAACCGCGATCGGTGTCCAGCACCTGCAGTGTCAGTATTCGCCCAACCAGCAACGCAAGCAGTGTCAGCAGCACACCCACCACGAAGTAAAAACGCCAGGGAATCACCCTGCGCTTCTGCGCCTTCACTGTGTGATCACCTTCATCTCAAGTGCGGGCGGTGCCAACATACCCAACTCCCGACCCGCCACCTTTTCTACCCGGTGATGCGATGCCCAGGTACTTTGCTCAAGCAGCAACCGACTGTAGTCCTCCTGCAGATACCATTGAGTCGCCTCCAGATCCTGAAGTTGAGCGTAAAGCCCACGACAGCTGTGCGAAGAATGAATGACACCGAATGCAGACATTACAACCAACGCGAGTGCAGCAAAGGCGAGCGCACTCATCGACTTATCAGTTGCCATTAAAGAAGCCACTACTGGATTTTCTCCGCCACACGCATGATCGCGCTGCGAGACCGGTTGTTGGCTGCAACCTCTTCGGCGCTTGCACGAACCGCCTTCCCTACCAGCTTCATGCGTCGGTTCAGCGCACTATCAACAACGGGAACACCCGCAGGCAACTGCTCACCGCGCGCCATGTTGCGCATATAGCGTTTGACCAAGCGGTCTTCCAGCGAATGGAAACTGATAATGACCAGGCGGCCACCAATTGCCAGCAGGTCGATTGCTCCATCGAGCAGGTCTTCAAGGTCATCGAGCTCATGGTTAACACGAATGCGAATTGCCTGAAACGCGCGTGTGGCAGGATGCTTGTGCCGCTCCCAGCGAGGATTGGCTTCACTGACCACGGCGGCAAGGCGCGCCGTCGTCGCGATCGGCTCTGCGCTCTGCGCCTCTACAATCGCGCGAGCTATACGCTTGGCAAAGCGTTCCTCGCCCTACTCCCTCAAGACACTGGCAATCTCTTCGACGCTGGCAGCGGCGATCCACTGCGCAGCGGTCTCTCCGCGCGAGGTATCCATGCGCATATCGAGAGGACCATCGTTGAGAAAACTGAAACCTCTAGAAGCCTCATCAAGCTGCGGACTGGATACGCCCAGATCCAGCAAAATGCCATCTACAGTTTCAACACCCATTTCTTCGAACTTGCCCTGCAATTGGGCGAAGGAGCCATGAAAGAACGAAAACCGTTTCTCCACTTTCTGCAACTGAGCAGCGGTAACGGCTGCCTGCGGATCTTTATCAACGCCCAATAGCTGGCCGTTGTCATCAAGCTGATCAAGAATTGCAAGGCTGTGTCCGCCGCGGCCAAAAGTGCCATCCACATAGAATCCACTAGGGTTGGTTACCAGAGCATCTACAGCCTCTCGCAACAGCACTGTCTGGTGCATGCCTTCCACCTACAGGGTTAGCGACATTAATTCATCGGGAAGTTCGGCGTCGACACCAGAGTCCAGCAACGCTTGCTCGCGCTCCTGCAACCACAACGTCTCCGACCACAGCTCCAATTTGTTTCCCTGGCCCACCAACACCAGCTTCTTGTCGAAGCGCCCATGATCACGCAGCGGCTGCGGTAGCAGCATGCGACCATTGGCATCGAGCTGGAGGTCGGTGGCATACCCCAGCATGAGGCGCTGAAAACGCTTCACGGCAGGATTGAGTGCAGGCAGCCCCTGGATATCTTTTTCGATACGCTCCCACTCAGGCAACGGATAAATCACGAGGCACGTGGACTGCGTATCAATCGTTACAACCACATGGCCATCACATTGCTCACGCAACGGCTCACGCTGACGAGCCGGCATCGCAAGCCGACCCTTCGCATCCATGTTGATGTGTTGCACACCACGAAACACGCCAGTTTTCCCCACTCACTTGGCTCTTGATTCCACAAAAAGCCAAAATTATCCACTTACTCCCACTTATCGACACTATAGGTGCCTGTGCGCAAAACTGTCAAGCAAGGCTAGCTAGAAAAGTGCTGTAATTTCAGTGAATTAGCGCAGTTTCTTGAGAGAGAAATGCCAATACTTGCCAGGAGTAAAATGGGGAAATGTGACGTAAAACAGTCCCGTAAATCGACTTGTTAACTATTTACTTTAACTTACAGTCGATTTTTTTCTTTCCAAGAGGCTGTTTAAACGAAAAACGTCTAACCCGCCGAGACAAAGAGAGGGATTTGCTGGCTGCACGCGCAACGAGACGGCAGATCGTCTGACATAGATCGCCCTGAAGGCAATCTCATCTGGGCCAGAGCTGTCGAAGTATGAGAAAAAACGAGTCGGTCGATAAGCCGGGTTCTGTCGTGGACGATCATTGATCTGCGACAGGCGTCGCCGCCTGCCTGTAGCGACCTACCCGAATCCACTGCGGGCCGCAGCTATAGGATTCCTATTTGGTCTTGCTCCGAGTGGGGTTTACCTAGCCGCAAACTGTTACCAGTCGCGCGGTGCGCTCTTACCGCACCCTTTCACCCTTACCGGCAATGCGAACATTGCT
>CALINF010000029.1 GCA_938045215.1 uncultured Halieaceae bacterium
CGGATCGACTTCAGTCTTGCCGTTGGCCGATGGAATGATATACACGTCGTGTATCCATTCAGCGACATTACCGCCAAGGTCATAAAGCCCCTTACCGGTAGCAGGAAACGTCGCTACGGGCGCGCTGACAACGTGGCCATCAGTGTAGCCATTGAGTATACGCCCCGTAACATACGCCGAGGTATTGTCGGCATAGTTTTCTACCGCACTGGTGGGGGGGAAGTTGTCGCCCCAGGTGAATTTTTTCAGCGTGTCGTTTTCGACGCGGGCCGCCCAGGCCCATTCTGCCTCTGTCGGTAAGCGGTAGCCCGTGGCCGAGGGGTTGTAGCCGGTCACGATACCATTGGTTTCACGATAGAAAGGCGACAGACCCTCTTTGCGACTCAGCCAGTTGCAGAACTGTGTCGCCTGCTGCCAGCTCACTTGAACGACCGGCTGATGCTCACGGTTGAGACTATTGCCTTCAATCTGCCCGGAATCATGGTCTGCCTGAAACTGACGGAACTGGGCATTGGTCACTTCCGTCGTCTGTAGATAGAAGCTGCGTTCCAGTGCAACCGGATGCAGTACCTCGTTGGCGCGGCGACCAGGCTCACGACGCGATGCCCCCATGGTGAACTCGCTGCGCGGACTGTCGGCAGGGTTAAATAGCAGTAGCGTCTGACCCAGCGCAGTGGTGATCTGGGGCTTGATACGTGCTGCGCGAGCTTCCTGTTCGGTTTGCAGGCTAAACTCGATCAGCTGCTGTAGCCCCGGCCGCGGCGTTACCCGCTTGCGGACACTCGCATAGCCCGCCAGGGAGACCTCAATGGTGTGCTGGTAGGCCGGTAGTGACAGGGTGCGGCTACCGTTGCCCACGGGTCGGCCGTTGATAGATACCATCGCCTGCGACGGCTGCACGGCCAGTTTTACCTCTCCCAGCTGCGCTTTCAAAGTGATGCGTTTGTCCAGGGTGCTGGCGGCGGCCAATTCAAGGGTCTCACTGTGGCGACGGTACCCCGGGCGCGAGAGACTCAAACGATGGCTGCGCTTGGGTGAAAGTTCCAGCGTTAGCGGTGTCTGCCCCTGAAACTCGCCGTTCACTGTCACATTCGCACCTGTCGGTGCGCTGGTCAGATTGACCAATCCAGATGCAGGTTCCAGCACGATACTGCCCAGATCCTGTGCTTGCTGCGCGACAACAACAAGGTCTGCCATGGCGCTGGCAAACCCCGCTGCCTGAATAATCAGTTGATGTTCACCTTGCAGCACCTCAATGGTAGCGGGTGTAACACCGGCTTGCTCGCCATCGATCAGTATTGAGGCTCCGCTTGGCGTGCTGGCAACGGTAATCTCAGCCCAGGCGGGCGTGAGATTGAGCTCCAGCATTTGCTGTACCTGCCTGCCGGTGACATCCAGTTGCTGTTCCAGCGGTTGGTAACGCTCCAGTTGCAGCGCGAGGGTGTGCTCGCCGGCGTCCACCGGCGTATCGACTAGTGGCGTCTCGCCCAGTTCCTCGCCATCAATGAGTACGCGCGCGCCCTCTGGTACGCTGGTAATTGTCAGAAGCCCCGGAAGTGGCTGCATAACCAGTTCGAGATTCTGGCTGTCCTGCTCTGTCACTACCAGCTCTGTTTCCAGGTCGTAGTAGCCGTTAGCAGTCGCTGTCATAGCGTAGCTGCCAGGGCGCATCAGATAGCGTGAACCGAACGGCAGGTACAGGCCCTGGATCGACACATCGTGTTCGCTCTCAGCCTCAGTCACTACAGTGATTTGCACCGAGCGAGAGGTGAGTAAAAAAATCATGATCACCAGGAAGATGGCTGCAACAGTAATGCCGGCTAAACGTACCTTGTTGATTCCCTGCTTCTGCGCAGGTGCGGCCTCTGACAGTGGTTGGAAAGCAGCGGGCTCTATGGCGTCTTTGTGATTGGCGGAGGGGTCTGACATCTAGATAGATTCCGTACAGGCGATCACGATAACACCGGCTGGCTTGTCGTGTGAGATCGTAAATTCCTTGCGTACATCGCGATAGCCGTTGCGAGTTCCCACCGCCGTATAGGTGCCCGGACGAAGTGTCATCTCGCGCTTATCGAAGCGTCCCATCCGTGCAACCTTGTAGAGGATTACCTCGGTTTCGAGATCGGATTGCAGTGTTACAGCGATGGGCGTATTGGCCTGCTGCAGCAGTCGCTCCAGTGTGTTTATTTGCTCCGTGAGCACCTTCCCCCGGGGTTGGATACGCCTGGCCTGGCCCAGTAGAGTCTCCATCGTTTCAGCAACTGCCACATCAGACAGTCTTTGGGGCTCTGCTATAGCCGTACGAAACTGCTTGTCCAGTCGCGCCCGTGATTCGCTGCGCCGTAGGCCCTCGCGCGCAAATGCAATATTGGTGTCAATATCCGCTGCTTTCTTGTAGGCATCCACGGCCTGTTGCCACTGCTCACTGGCTTCATATCGATCGCCGTCGCGCTGCAGTGATGCCAGCCGGGAGGCCGTTTGTGCGGCTGCAACTTCCTGCAGTGCGCTGGCAGCCTCGGACGATCCAGGCTGCAGGCTGTCAGCACGGCGAAAAGCGCTGCGGGCGGTGTCATAACGCGAGTTATCCAGCGCCGCGTAGCCATCACTCATTGCATCATTGAACTGCTGGTTGATGTATGCAGCTTTGACCCTCGCAAGCTCTTCGCTGGCGCGCTGATGCTGGGGGTCGATTGTTGTCGCCTCCGTCAGCCTGGTTTGTGCTTCGGCCAGATCACCTGCAGCTTCTGCAGTGGTGGCCGCGTCCATCGCGGTAATGAGCTCGGGTAGGCGCGCAGCTCGTGCGGCCAGGGCTGCAAGCTCGGGATTGCCGGGCTCGATCAATTCACCGCGCATGATTGCATTGGTCGCTGCGTCGACGTCGCTAGCCTCGATGGCGTTGCTGGCGGCTTCTATTTGAGCCGCAAGTGCTGCGGGTATCGATGCCTCCAGTGCTAGTAGTCCGGTCAATGCCTGCTCGTAGCTGGCAATCGCCTCGGTGAATTTTCGTTCCTTGTAGAAAGCGTCACCCGCAGTGGCAAATTCAATAGCGCTGGCGTATTCCTGCGCTGCCCACTGTTCAATGCCACGTAGCTGCAGTTGCTCCTGCACATCCAGCAATTCACCGAGAATATCCTGGGCCGCTTTGCGCAGTTTGGCCATTTGTGCATCTGAAAAGGGCGAGGCCTCTTCAGTGGGTTTTACCTGCGCAGGTGCAGCGGCACTGGCAGATCTGTTGCTATCTGGTGTGCTGGCATTGCCGGGCTGGGATTCGGAGCTGGGCGCTGTAGTGCTGACTTTACCCGGCAGCCAGAACACCACAATTATAGCCATCACACCAAGACCGATCAGCGCTGGCA
>CALINF010000030.1 GCA_938045215.1 uncultured Halieaceae bacterium
CACCCCAAATTCAATTTTTCTGGAGATTTTCTGATGGCCGTAGAGCGCACACTTTCAATCATCAAGCCCGATGCCGTAGGTAAAAACATCATCGGCAAAATTTACTCGCGCTTTGAGAGCAATGGACTGCAGATAGTCGGATCCAAAATGCTGCACCTTAGTGATGAAGTGGCGGGTGGGTTTTATGCGGAGCACCGCGAGCGTCCTTTCTTCCCTGCTCTGATCGAGTTTATGACATCCGGACCTGTGGTTGTGCAGGTACTCGAAGGAGAGGGTGCTGTTGCGAAAAATCGCGAGCTGATGGGAGCCACCAATCCGCAGGAAGCTGAAGCCGGAACGATTCGTGCCGATTTTGCTGAGTCTATCGACGCCAATGCTGTACATGGTTCGGATTCTACGGAGTCTGCGGCGCGCGAGATTGCGTACTTTTTTGCAGCCAGTGAACTGTGCGGCCGCGGCTGATACAGACGCGAATCGCTAGCAACCGATCTTACGCATAATGTCTTCCTTGATAGCCAGTTCTTCTGAGCAACCCCGGGTGAATCTTCTGGGGTTGACGCTTGCGCAGATGGAGGCATTCTTTGAGAACCTGGGGGAGAAGAAATTTCGCGCCCAGCAGGTACTCAAGTGGATTCATCATCAGGGTGAGACCGATATTGCGGCGATGACCAACCTGGGCAAAGCGCTGCGAGAAAAACTGCTGCAGATTGCTGAGGTACGGCCACCCGAAATCGTCAGTCAGCACGACTCCACCGACGGTACCCGCAAGTGGGCGATACGTGTCGAGGGCGGAGGCCTGGTCGAATCGGTACTCATTCCCGACGGCAACCGCGCCACCCTTTGTGTATCGTCTCAGGTGGGATGCAGCCTGGATTGCAGTTTTTGCTCGACGGGCAAACAGGGTTTTCAACGAGACCTTTCGGCCGCGGAAATCATCGGCCAGGTCTGGTTGGCTATCAAGTCATACGATGCTTTCCAATCAGGGAACGGACGTATTGTTACCAATGTGGTCATGATGGGTATGGGTGAACCATTGTTGAATTTTGACAATGTGGTATCTGCGATGAATCTTATGATGGAAGACCTTGCCTATGGTATCTCCAAGCGTCGTGTCACTCTGAGTACGTCTGGTGTGGTGCCTGCTCTGGATAAGCTGGCACAGGTTAGCGAGGTGTCTCTTGCCATCTCGCTGCACGCGCCCAACGATGCGTTGCGTTCTGAGTTGGTGCCGATTAATCGGAAGTACCCTATTGCCATGCTGCTTGAGAGCGCCAGTCGCTATATAGACGCACAATCAGATAAAAAGCGGGTTGTTACGATCGAGTACACATTGATCGCCGGAGTGAATGACCAGCCAGATCAGGCGCGGGAGCTGGCTCAACTTCTGCGTGACTTCCCGTGTAAGATTAATCTCATTCCATTTAATCCTTTTGATCAGTCGGACTACCGCCGGCCCAGCGGTAACGCTGTGTCGAGATTCTGGCAAGTGCTGGTCGATGCGGGATATATTGTTACCGTGAGGACTACCCGCGGCGATGATATTGACGCTGCCTGTGGTCAGCTGGTCGGTCAGGTCGTCGATAGAACCGGGCGTAGCGAACGCTACCGCAATGCCAGTGCACTGTCAGCTAGCGAAGTGAGGTAGGAAGCGTGTCGCAACGTATACAGGTCCTGTTCAGAATGATGGTTGCGCTCCTGTTGGTGAGTGCGACAGGCTGTGTGACGACCAATGAAACAGTTTTCACTGGAGAAGCTTCTCCCCAGAAAGTCATGGAGCAGCGGGTAGCGCTGGCCAGGCAATACATCGGAGAGGGTAATTGGGCTGACGCCAAGCGTAATTTATCGATTGCTTATGAGATCGACCCTCAGGCGCCCGAAGTGCATGAAGCCTTTGCGCTGGTGTATCAAAGCACAGGCGAAACCGAGTTGGCCGAAGAGAGTTTCAAGCGTGCGATCAGTCTCGACAAAAACTTCTCACGGGCCCGCAACAACTACGCTGCTTTCCTGGCCAGTCAAGAGCGATATGGGGAAGCCGAAAAGCAGCTGGAGTACGTAGTAAAAGATTCGCTGTACACCGGGCGACCGCAAGCTTACATCAATCTGGGGCTGTGCAGAGTACAGCTATTTGACCCACAGGGTGCTGAAGAAGCCTTTGTGCGCTCGCTATCGATGGACCGTCGCAGTCCTATCGCGTTGCTGGAGCTTGCTCAGCTGCGCTTTGATGCCAAGGACTATGCGAATGCCGAGAGCTACTACGGAACCTACCGCACCGTTGTCAGGCAGCAGACGGCGCGCGGCCTTTGGTTGGGTATTCGTATTGCGCGTGCCACCGGCGATCGTGACGCCGAGGGCAGTTATGCGCTAGCGCTGGCAAACCGGTATCCGGATTCTCCTGAGTTCGAAGCCTATTCCCGGACACCGCGGAGTGAGTGATAGCAGTAGCGAACAACTGGATCTGGTAGCGCCTTCCCCTGGTGTGTTGCTGAAAGCCGCCAGAGAGGCGCGCAACTTGCCAGAGCGTGAGGTGGCCGAGAGGCTGAACTGGTTGCCGCGCTACGTGCAGACGATTGAGGCAGACGACTACAGTGTGTGGCGCAGTACTACTTTCGCCCGTGGCTATGTTAAAGCGTATGGCAGGCTGTTGGATGTTGATGAAACCAAACTGATGCAGTCGTTCGACGGACTGGACATCGCGAAAAATGGTGGCGCGGCGCGCAGGGTGACTACGCAGCCTCTGCAGTTGCAGCGCACCGGTGGCGGAATGGTTATTGGGCTGGTTGCTCTGGGTCTTCTTGCTGCCGGTCTCTGGTGGTGGCAGTCCGGGCTTGCAGGAGGCTAATGATGAAAACAGAATCTCCGATTAAGCGTCGTAAGAGCCGGCAGATAATGGTTGGCGATGTGCCCGTTGGAGGCGATGCGCCAATCAGTGTGCAGAGCATGACCAATACCGAAACCTGTGATGTGGCGGCGACCGTTGCTCAAGTGAACGCAATTGCAGATGCGGGTGCAGATATCGTGCGTGTGTCTGTGCCCAGCATGGATGCGGCAGAGGCGTTTAAGGCGATTCGTGAACAGGTGTCTGTGCCACTCGTCGCTGATATCCACTTTGATCACAAAATTGCGCTGAAGGTAGCCGAATATGGCGTTGATTGCCTGCGGATAAATCCGGGTAACATCGGACGCGACGACAAGGTTCGAGAGGTGATAGACAGCGCGCGCGACAAAGGCATCCCTATTCGCATCGGCGTCAATGCAGGTTCGTTGGGCAAGGACTTACAGCGTAAGTATGGAGAACCCACTGCCGAGGCGCTGGTGGAGTCTGCTCTGCGGCATGTGGATATACTCGACAAGTTTAACTATCCCGATTTTAAAGTAAGCGTGAAGGCGTCTGAAGTCTTTATGGCTGTTGAAGCCTACCGCCTGTTGGCCAAACAGATTGAGCAGCCACTGCACCTTGGTATTACGGAAGCGGGTGGCCTGCGCGGCGGTACGGTTAAGTCGGCTGTGGGGCTGGGGATGCTGTTGATGGATGGCATCGGCGATACGATTCGTATTTCACTGGCTGCCGACCCTGTTGAAGAAGTCAAAGTGGGCTTCGAGATTCTAAAAAGCCTGAAGCTGCGAACGAACGGTATCAATTTTATTGCCTGCCCCAGTTGCTCTCGCCAGAACTTTGATGTGATCGGCACTATGAATGCTCTGGAGCAGCGACTGGAGGATATTCGTACTCCGATGGACGTAGCCGTGATTGGTTGTATCGTAAATGGCCCGGGCGAGGCGCGCGAAGCAGATGTTGGCCTAACGGGTGCCAGCCCGGACAACCTGATTTATGTTAACGGCTCGCCTGATCACAAGGTGAGCAATCAGGATTTTGTAGACCATCTCGAGCAGGTGATCAGGGAGCGCGCCCTTGCGCTGGAGAAAGAGCGCGCTGAGCAGGATGCGAAACTGATTCTGAAGTCCAGCGCCTGAGACTGTTCAGATTGTGGAGACAACGTGAGTAATATCAGAGCCATTCGTGGGATGAACGATATCCTGCCGAATGAGACCCCAGCATGGCAGCAGTTGGAAGCTGTTGTTGCCGCAACCGTGCGTGGTTACGGCTACGGTGAGATTCGCCTTCCAGTGGTAGAGCATACCGAGCTTTTCAAGCGCTCCATCGGAGAGGTGACCGATATCGTCGAGAAGGAGATGTACACCTTCAACGACCGCAATGACGAGAGCCTGACGCTGCGACCCGAGGGGACTGCGGGCTGCGTGCGCGCTGCCATTCAACAGGGACTATTGAGTGTGCCACAGCGCCTTTGGTACGCCGGCCCCATGTTCCGCTATGAGCGCCCTCAAAAAGGCAGGCAGCGTCAGTTTCACCAGGTTGGTGTTGAAGCCTTCGGTATTGCCACGCCGGATATCGATGCCGAGCTGATTCTCCTCAGTGCGCGCCTCTGGCACCAACTGGGCCTGAGCAGCAGTGTGACACTGCAGCTCAATTCAATAGGCTCAAACGAGAGTCGCGCTGCCTATCGCGCCGCACTGGTGGCCTATCTGGCGCAGCACAGGGATGCCCTGGATGCTGACAGCCAGCGGCGGCTGGAGTCTAATCCGCTGCGAATTCTCGATAGCAAGAATCCGGATACGCAGGCACTACTTGATGGTGCTCCAGAGCTGAGCGAGTATCTCGATGAGGAATCGCAGGCAGATTTTGCGCGGCTGTGTGAGCTGCTCACGGCAGCAGGGGTCGAGTTTGACGTTAACCCCCGTCTGGTGAGAGGTCTGGACTATTACAACAAGACCGTGTTTGAGTGGGTGACCGATCAGTTGGGTGCCCAGGGCACGATCTGTGCCGGCGGTCGCTATGACGGACTGGTCGCGCAACTGGGTGGCAAGGCAACGCCCGGTATCGGCTTTGCGATGGGACTTGAGCGGCTGGTTCTGCTGATGGAAGAGGTTGGATCCGTTGCTCATGATAGTGCTCGCGCGGACGTCTATGTCATCGCTGGTGGCGATCTTGCCCACCAGTGCGCGCTTGTTCAGGTTGAACGGTTAAGAGACGCTCATGCTGGGCTTCGTATCGTTCAACATGTTGGCGGCGGCAGCATAAAGAGCCAGATAAAGAAGGCCGACAAGAGCGGGGCCATGGTAGCTCTGATCTGGGGCGAAACCGAGGTGGATGAAGGCACCGTTACACTCAAACCCCTGCGTGGTCAGGGGCAACAGCTAACACTCCCTCTGGCGGCGCTGCCAGAGGCACTGGATACCGCATTGTCGGTAGAATCATAAAAGGAAGCAGGAAACTCCGTGGAATCATATCGTACAGAAGAAGAGCAGGTTGAAGAGCTAAAGCGCTGGTGGGAAGAAAACGGCAAGTCCACTATCGCTGCCATTGTTGTTGCACTGCTGGCCGGATTCGGTTGGCAGGGTTGGCAGGGCCACCAGGATACGCAGGCCGAAAAAGCGTCTGATCTCTATCAGTCCATGCTGCAGTCGATGAGCGATGTTGAACCAGCAACCGGCGCCGCAATGGAGGTCACCGATCTGGCACAGCGGTTGAAAACCGAGCACGCAGGGAGCACTTATGCCCAGTTTGCAGCCTTGCATCTGGCACGCATGGCGGTGAGCAGTGGTGAGCTGGAGATCGCCGAGGAGCAGCTGCGCTGGGTATTGACGGAGGCTGACTCCGGTAGCGACGTTGCGCTGATCGCGCAGCAACGATTGGCGCGGGTTCTCGCTGCCAATGGTGATACCGATCAGGCTCTGACTATATTGGCGCAGGGTACAGGGACCGCTTACGCTGCATCCTATGCGGCTGCGCGTGGTGATATTTTGCTGAGTGCTGGTAGAGATGAGGAGGCCAGAGTGGCCTATTTGGAAGCGCGCAGCCTCGCTGCCGCCAATCCCGGTCAGCCTAACCTGTCGATGCTTGAGCAAAAGCTGCAGAGCCTGACGCCGGTTGCTCCGCGCGCCGTCACTCTGCCTCAGGATGGTGACGATCAGACGCTTTCTGCGGCTGAAGAGGGGTGAGCATGAACGTACTGCGTTGGCTGCTACCTGCTCTACTGTCGCTCTCGCTTGGAGCTTGCAGTACCGTCTCCGGGTGGTTTGATATTGATGACGAGGATCCTACCGATCCAGTGCCGTTGGTGGATATAGAACAGACTGTCAAGATCAAGAAGCTCTGGTCGACTGGTGTGGGAGACGGCCAGGGTAAAGGCCTGTATAGACTGCAGCCCGTAATCGATGGCGAGCGGATCTACGCCGCAAGCGCCGAGGGTGAGGTGAAGGCGATTGAGCGTGGGCGCGGTAAGACCCTGTGGGATACCGAGCTCGACATCGAGCTGTCCGGCGGAGTTGGTGTCTATGAGCAAGCGGTGTTTGTCGGCAGCGCAGATGGCATTGTTATCAAGCTGAACGCCGAGGGCGGCGCGGTGGAGTGGCA
>CALINF010000031.1 GCA_938045215.1 uncultured Halieaceae bacterium
CGACAGTAATGTAGGGGAACAGGGCAGTCTCCGGGGATACTCTGCCTGCTGTCAGGCCGCCATTGGAAGCAATGAACATCCAATGATCACTGTCTGAGACAACACTGACAAAGAAGGGCGGCATTTTGTCGACGTTTCGAATCGCGTAGAACCGCTCGTCTGCAAGAGTGACGAATTCACCGGTTACATCGCCTTTTTCAGCAGCAGGTGGTTGCATGGTGTCCCCTTTTTCTTCTGAAAAAATCCGGCTGATTAGCGTACTAAACCATTCGCATTATCAGGCCAAACGGTCAGGTTAGCGCAAAGATGCTCAAAGACAACCTGCCTGCGTTAAGGCAGACGCCACGTGCGATAAAGCGGACAGTTAGTCCGAGTTGCTGAGCAGTGCACGCCTTTCTGTGAGAGTACGTTCGTTTTTTTGCCACTGCTAAGTTTCTCATGGGAGAATAGCGCGCGTCGTGCGGTTCGTTGGCCTCACACAGATAAACTATTGCGGAATTTTATCGATGACAAGTATACGTCTTTGTGGGTCTATTCTGCTGTGCACCATTGCCATGAGCTACGGTTGCACTGTAGTCACGGATTCAGATGATGCGGCCGTTCATGGCAACCCGGTCATCACCACTGAGGATGATATTCCAGCGGTCGTTGCTGCGATGACGTTGGAGGAAAAAGTCGGTCAAATGGTGCAAACAGATATTGCCGCTGCCACCCCTGAAGAAGTGCGGCAGTTTGGTATCGGATCGATCATCATTTTGATTCCTGAAGGTAATCTGAAAACGACACAGGCCTGGCGATCTATTGCGGATGACTATCAAAAAGAGGCGTTGCAGACGCGATTGGGTATACCCATGGTGTTCGCGATTGATGCAGTTCACGGGCACAGCTATTTCGATGGTAATTCGGTGATTCTGCCCCACAATATTGGCCTGGGTGCGACGCGCAATCCGCAACTGGTAGAGCAACTTGCCCAGCTTACCGCGAAAGAACTCTCGGCTACTGGTGTGCGCTGGACCTTTTCGCCAACTATCGCCGTGGCGCGCAATATACGTTGGGGCCGAACTTTTGAGTCCTTTGGTGAAACCGTGGCACTGCAAAAGATGTTTGCAACGCCGTTTATCGAAGGCTATCAGGGTAAGGATTTGACGGCTGCGTACGCTGTTGGTGCTACCGCCAAGCACTTCGTTGCCGACGGAGCCGTCGATGACGGTGTTGACCGGGGTAATGCTACTGTCACGGAGATGCAACTGCGTGCAATGCATCTACCGGGTTTTATTGATGCGATCGATCTGGGTGTAGTCTCGATCATGGCGTCTTTCAGCTCCATAAATGGCGAGAAGGTGCACGGTTCCAAAGCCCTGCTGACGGATTTACTGAAAAATGAACTTGGCTTTGACGGAGTGGTGATTACCGATTGGGAAGGAATAGATATCGGTGGCCTCACGCTCAAGGAAGGTTTGAATGCAGGTTTTGATGTGTTCATGTTTGCCCAGTCATGGAAAACAAGCATGCCGGCGATAATAGAGCTGGTTGAGAGCGGTGAAGTGCCAGTGGCTCGAATCGACGATGCAGTCACCCGAATTTTGAGGATGAAACTGAGGCTGGGTTTGTTCAGTCGTCCGATGAGTTCGCCACAGTATGCCAACTCCATGGGCTCCACTGCGCACCGTAATCTCGCCAGACAGGCTGTTCGAGAGTCTCTGGTGCTATTGAAGAACGATGCCGGGATTTTACCGTTGGATAAGCGGCAGTCAGTCGTAGTGGTAGGGTCGCATGCGAACAACGTTGCCTTCCAGTGTGGTGGCTGGACCAAGAAGTGGCAGGGCGCGCATACAGATCTCTTTGGTCATCCAGCGCGGCCTGTCGATGGCGCAACCAGTATTATTGATGGCATACGAAACGTGATCGGGCATGACAACGTAATTGATGCCGGGGTCAGCGGATTCAATAGTGATGCAGATGTCGCCATCGTGGTGGTAGGAGAGACGCCGTACGCAGAAGGTCAGGGCGACAGGGCTGCAGCGGAGCTGGTTTTAACGAGTGAACAGCGCGTATTGATACAACGCTATCATGACGCTGGCACAAAAGTGATTACCGTATTGATCTCGGGTCGACCTCTGTTGGTTAGCGATCAGATTGATCAGTCTGCGGCTTTTGTTGCCGCCTGGCTGCCGGGATCTGAAGGTCAGGGCGTGGCCGAGGTATTGTTTGGAGACTATGATTTTAGCGGTAAGCTCGGCTTTTCCTGGCCGCGCAGCGCCGACCAGATTCCCATTAACGTGGGCGACCCCGACTATGACCCCCTCTATCAATATGGCTATGGCATGACGTATGACCGCTCGATAGCCAGCGAATGAAGTAGATAACACGCGCCCAACCTCTTTCCAGACAGGTGTTCTGCCGGTGTTGATTGCCCGGCGGAACCCGGTAGTGCAATTTTATCGCGTTGTAAGTCCCTTATGCCGCATTGGCATTGTAGAGGGCGATTTGGTGGTCAAAACTTATGCGGTTATGGGGCGATGTCTGCGAACGCCGCGTAAGCATCACAACTACAAAAATCAAAGAGCAATAGCTGGGTAAGTATGAATCGAACACTTGGTGCATTAATACTAATGGTTTGTCTTGTTGGCTGCGAAGACCAGGGAGTCTCGAATGCGGTAGAACGTACGGCTGGCATGGATGAAGTGATCGCGCCAGCAACGCCAACTGCCAGCGAGGAACAGGATACGGTTTTGCTCAACGGAGAGCTTTTGGGTGTCGCTTACTCGGGTTTTCGTGATGGACAGCATCCTGATCGCGGCCTGGGTGCCATCAATCCTACCGATGCGCAGATCAATGAGGATCTGGATATTCTGGTGGATCACGGTTTCAAGCTGATTCGGCTATATGACGCGGGCGAAAACACGGAGACCGTTTTGCGGCTGATCCGCGAGAGAGAGCTGCCTATCAAGGTCATGCTGGGTCTTTGGCTGGAAGCGGAGATCAGCAATCATGAGGGCTGCGCGTGGCTGACGGAACCGATACCGCAGAGTAAGCTCGACGCTAACCAGGGAAAAAACCAGGCAGAAATTGAACGTGGTATTGAACTGGCCAGAGAGTATTCAGACAGTGTTGTAGCGCTTAATGTTGGTAATGAAGCGCTGGTAGACTGGACCGACCACCTGGTGTCGCTCGATAGCGTTATAAGCTATGTAAGACAGGTAAAGCATAACGTAGATCAACCGGTCACGGTTGCCGAGAATTACGCCTGGTGGATAAGTGAAGGTGCTCCGTTGGCGGCCGAGCTCGACTTTGTTGCGGTGCACACCTATCCCGTATGGGAGGACAAGACTATCGATGAGGCGCTCGCCTATACCGTGGCGAATATCGACGCGGTGCAGGCGGCGTTACCCGCTTATCCTATCGTCATACTGGAGGCAGGTTGGGCAACACAATCTGTTGTGTTTGACGCGCAAGCCAATGAAGAAAATCAGCACAGGTATATAGTAGAGCTTGCCCGCTGGTCAGCCAGTAGCGGTATACCGGTATTTGTATTTGAGGCTTTCGATGAGCCGTGGAAAGGTGATCCCGATAAGGCCCAGGGTGCAGAGAAGCATTGGGGATTGTTTAATGTGGATCGTACGCCAAAGCAAATCATGAGTAGGCAAACGCCGGGACTTTGGTATGACGCAGATGCGATTACCTGGGCGGTCAATGTCGGTGGCGAGGAGCATGCAGCTATAGATGGCGTTCGCTATCGTGCCGACGAAATGATCAGCGGTGGTAGTGTGGGTGAGATGGATGACATATTGGGCGCGCAGGATAGCGTTGTCTACCAGAGCTACAGAAGCGGTGACCTGGCCATACAACGCCCCATAGCGAATGGTTCCTACGACATCACTTTTCAGTTTGCCGAGCCAGCGGATGTTGCGATAGGGCAGCGGGTTTTTGATGTTCAGGTGCAGGGCGAGACAGTGATCAAAGCATTGGACGTGCGTCTGGCGCGAGGGAACAATCACCTCTCAGCGGTAAAGCGTACGGTTACCGATATCGTCGTGCGCGATGGCCAACTTGATATTCAGTTCAAGCCGATAGCCGGCGAGCCTTTGCTCAGTGGTGTGGTCGTGCGAAAAAAGCAGCTCGATCAGCGCAACTGGGAATTGGTATGGGCCGACGAGTTTAACTACAGTGGTGCCCCGGATCCCAGCAGATGGAATATCGAAATATGGGATGCGGGCAAGGTCAATAGTGAGAATCAGGCCTATACCGATCGTCAGAAAAATGTCCGTGTCGAAGATGGCGCGTTGATTCTGGAAGCGCATCGGGAAGATTATCAGGGCGCGCAATATACCTCCGGGCGAATACAATCCAAAGAGAAGGGCGATTTTCTCTATGGCAGAGTAGACTTTCGCGCCAAACCGGCAGCGGGACAGGGGGCATGGTCGGCCCTGTGGATGCTGCCTACTGACCTGTATCGCTATGCCTCAACCTGTGACTCCAGTCACGATGGCCACGGTAGTATAGGTTGCGATGCCTGGCCCAACTCGGGCGAAATAGACGTGATGGAGCACGTGGGCTACGACATGACTCGCGTGCATGGAACCGTGCACAATCGCGATTTCTATACGAAGCACCGCAACCAGCGCAAAGGCAGTATTGAGGTTGCGGCCATAGACAAGACCTTCCACGTGTATTCACTGGAATGGACGCCGGACGCTATCTATATGTTCGTGGATGGGAGTCTTTACTTTTCCTACTTCAATGAAGGTGCTGGCTGGGAAGCCTGGCCTTACGACCATCCTTATCACCTCATCATGAACCTCGCCGTTGGCGGCTGGTGGGGCAGAGCCGGCGGTCCAATTGATGACAGCATTTTTCCCACCCGCATGGAAGTGGACTATGTGCGTGTGTTCAAACCTTCACAGCCAGACGAGTAGCTGCAATCGCCAGCTAGGTGGTGCTTCCTGCTCCTGCTGTCACTGGGTTGGCGTCGACAGTTACCGGCGCGGCTGATGCAGGATCTGCAGTAGCTGCCTTGAAGAATGGCAGGTAAAAGGTGGGCAACACAAACAGCGTGAACAACGTGCCCACAAGCATGCCGGCAGTAATCACCAGTCCAATCGCAAAACGGCTGTTGGCACCCGCACCAACGGCCAGCAGCAGCGGCAACACACCCAGTACCGTCGCAAACGTGGTCATGAGAATAGGTCGTAAACGCAGCGCCGCTGCTTCCAATACGGCCTGCTTACGATCCAGCCCCGCTATCACCTTTTGGTTGGCAAAGTCGACTATGAGTATGCCGTGCTTGCTGATCAAGCCGATCAGTGTAAGCAGGCCTACCTGCGTATAGATATTCAGGTTCCCCCAGCCCAGCGACAACGGCACCATAGCACCGAAAATGGATAGTGGAACGGCGACCAGTACAACCAGCGGGTCGCGGAAGCTGTTGAACTGGGCGGCGAGCACAAGAAAGATAAAAATCAGTGATACACCAAACAATACGCCGAACCCTGTCGACTCCGCAATGAAGCGTCGTGATTCGCCCTCGTAGCCCGCTCGATAGCCCACTGGCGCCACGTCCTTGAGCGCACCTTGCAGGAATTCGAGACCTGTGCCCAGAGAATTTGGCGGAACCATCAGCCCCTCAATGCTAATACTGTTGAGCTGTTGGTACTGGCTGAGTGTATTGGGTTCAACACGCGAATCCAGAGATATCACCGTGGACAGTGGCACCAGGCCGCCACCCTCGGTGCGCACATAGTAGCGCTCAAGAGATTCCCGGTTCAGGCGGAAGCCTCGATGCGCCTGCGGAATTACCCTGTAGCTACGGCCCTCCATACTGAAGCGGTTGACCTCGGCCTCGCCGAGCATTGTCTGCAGAGTCTGGCCGATAGCTTCCATGGAGATACCCAACCTGGCGGCCAGATCCCGTTTGATACTTACCGTAACCTCGGGGCGACTGTAGCGCAGGCTTTTCTTTACAAAGGCGAACAGGCCCGATTCGCGCGCTTTCATGAGCACCTCTTCGGTTACGCGGTCCAGTTCGGCATAGTCCTGGGTGGAGGCGACCACGAAGTTGATCGGCAACCCGGATTCTGCGCCGGGAAGTGACATGCCGCCGAAGGTGAAAATCTGTAGTCCACTAATAGTCGCGAAACCTTTTTGCAGATCAGCCTGTACCTCTTTCTGACTGCGTTCGCGCTCGCTCCA
>CALINF010000032.1 GCA_938045215.1 uncultured Halieaceae bacterium
AAGCAAAACAGGTAAACAATATCAGCGCAAAGTTGGTTCCGTTCACGTCACTCTCTCCGGATTAGGGAACTTGTTGAAATAGTGGGAGGGTTACGTTCAAGTGGCGACTGCGGTTTCTCTTTCAGCGTTATGTATCCAACAATGCATGAACAAAGACTAGACGTCAGAGTGATGTGACAGTCGCCAACAGATCAACCGGTATTGCGCATGCCCGCTGCAATACCTGCGATGGTTACCATTATTGCTCGCTCGAGTTTCTCTTGGGACGCCTGACGGTTACGCTGCAACAGTTCGGCCTGCAGGAAGTTAAGCGGATCAGTATAGATATTGCGCAGGCGGATCGACTCCACTGCCCAGGGCTGGCCAGAGACCAGGCTATTGCTGTTGTGAATAGACAGCACCGTTTCGGTGTCGCTGCGCAGTTGCTCACGCAGACGCAAGCCAATGCCTTGCAACTCTTCGGGTACAAGCAACTCATCGTAATAGGCCGATAGACCAGCGTCGGCCTTGGCAAACACCATTTCCAGCATGGAGAGCCTCGTTGAGAAAAATGGCCACTGCTCCGACATCTCTTGCAGTAACCGGGCGCCGCCCTCCTCGTCCAGTGCGTGGCGCAACGCCGCGCCAGCACCCAACCATGCAGGTAGCATCAGGCGGTTCTGTGACCAGGCAAATATCCAGGGGATTGCCCTCAGGCTCTCAATACCACCCCCTCCTTTGCGACGAGCGGGACGCGAACCCAGCGGCAGCTTGGCCAGTTCCTGCTCTGGTGTCGCATGACGGAAATACGGCACAAATTCAGGCTCGCCTCGAATGACATCCCGATACGCTGTGCAGGACTTCTCTGACAAGAAATCCATCATTTTCCGCCAGTCATCCTTTGGCGCCGGTGGCGTCAACAGATTGGCGCGACAGATTGCCCCCGTATAGAGAGCCAGTGTTTTTACGGCAAGTGACGTCCAGCCGAGTTTAGTGCGGATCATTTCGCCCTGCTCTGTCACCCTCAACCCATTCTTAAGCGAGCCGGGAGGCTGGGACAACAGCGCTTCACTTGCGGGGGCCCCACCGCGACCAATTGTGCCACCACGGCCATGAAAGAGCGTCAGCTCCACGCCGTGCTCAGCGCACACTTCCAGAAGCGACTCCTGGGCACGGTACTGAGCCCAAGATGCGGCGAGCACCCCCGCATCCTTGGCCGAATCGGAGTAACCAATCATTACCATCAGTCGGGAGTCAATCTGGTTCCGATACCACTCGTTCTCCAGCAGTGTACTAACGACCTGCCTTGCCCTGGATAGATCATCCAGCGTTTCAAACAGCGGCGATACGGGCAATGGTTTACTTATCCCGGCATCCTGCAACAGCAAGTGAACGGCCAAGACATCGGAAGGCTGCCGTGCCATCGAGATAACATAGGCACCTAGGGCATCCGGCTGCGCTCTGGCTGCGACCGCACAGGTGTCCAATACTTCCTGCACATCGGCTGATGGAGTCCAGTGGCGGGGTACAAGTGGCCGCCGACTACTCAGCTCCTCAAGCAGAAATTCCTGCCTCTTCTGCTCATCCCACTGCGCATATTCGCCCAACCCCAGGCAAGCAGTAATTTCTGACAGGGCCTGCGTATGACGTGCACTGTCCTGACGGATATCATGCTGAACCAGGTGCACGCCAAAGCAACGCACTCGGCGCATTACATCCAGTAGCGCACCTCGCGCGATCAGTTCCATGCCACAATCCATCAAGGACTGGTAACACGCTACCAGAGGCTGCCATAGTTGATCGATATCGCAGAGCACCTCACCCTCTGCTGGAAGCTCGCCCTCCAACTCACTTTCGATCGCGCTGCGCGTGCGCCGCAACACTGACCGCAATTCTCGCAGCACCTGTCGATAGGGTTCGTGAGCACCACCGGAGAGTTCGCGCAGCTGCTCGTTACAGCGAGTCATCGACAGTTCTTCCAACAAATTTGTAATGTCGGCCAGATAGAGGTCCGCTGCCTGCCAACGGCTGAGCAGCAGCACCTCCCGGGTAATCGTTGCGGTGACATTGGGATTACCGTCTCTGTCACCACCCATCCAGGAGACGAATGTTACTGGCGCTGCATCCAATGGAAGTCCATGACCACAATGCGCCATCAGCCCCTTGTCCAGGCGTCGCAGGAATTCAGGCACTGCTCGCCAGAGAGACTCTTCGACAACAGCAAAGCCCCACTTCGCCTCGTCGACCGGTGTGGGCCGTTGCAGACGAAAATCGTCGCCGTACCAGATTTGCACAATCAACTCTCGCAGGCGGGTCTGCAGCATCTCCCGCTCCCGCTCCGTCAGTCCACCCAGTTCAAGCTGGCCCAGACAGCGCCCAATCTCACTATGCTTGTGGATCAGGGTTCGCCGGGTAATCTCTGTGGGGTGAGCTGTTAGCACCAGCTCGATCTTCAACTGAGCAATCGTGCTTGCGATATCCTGCGCAGAAACGCCCTCTTCCGCCAACTCCCTTAGACTACTGTCGATATTACGAGAAGCCGACAACAGAGGGTCCATCTCGCGAGACACGAGATGGTGCTGGTCGGCAATATTGGCAAGGTTGAGAAACTGGGCGAACGCCCTGGCGACAGGCACCAACTGGTCATTTTCCAGTCCACGCAACTCCTCGAGCAGAGCCGCCCTTTCGGTTTTGCCGCCCTCTCGAGCGCTCTTGGAGAGGCCACGAATGCGCTCGATCAGCGCGAGAAACTCATCGCCCTCCGCTGACGCAATGGTGTCCCCCAGAATGCGACCCAGCAGGCTGACATTGCCCCTGAGACTGGCATAGTCTGACTCTGGAATCGCATTGCTCACCAGCGGTCAATCCTTGCAAGCAGGTCACAAACGCGCGACGAATAACCCCACTCATTGTCGTACCAGTTCAGCACTCGCAAGTACCGATCGGCGGTAACCGCGCTGAAACCCGCGTCGTAAATCGATGAATGAGAGTTACCGATGATATCGGAAGACACTACCGGAATATCCGAGTAGTGCAGGATGCCCCGCAGCCGATCGGACTGGGACGCCTCGCGTACAACTGCATTAACATCATCAACCGTCACCGACTTGCCAAGCTTGACGAAGAGATCGACAACCGAGCCGTCAGGCACGGGTACGCGCGCTGCAATACCGTGCAGCTTGCCTTTGAGCTGTGGCAACACAACACCTACCGCCTTGGCAGCACCCGTTGATGTTGGAATGATATTCTCCGCCGCTGCCCGACTGCGACGCCAGTCCGAATGCGGCACGTCTGCCAGTCGTTGATCATTGGTGTACGCGTGTACTGTATTGATAACGCCCTCTTCAATGCCAAAAGCATCGTTTAAAACGCGGGCCATCGGGGCAAGGCAGTTGGTGGTACAGCTGGCATTGGAAATAATGCGATGCTCCGGCGCGAGTCCGTCCTCATTCACACCCAATACCACCGTGTAATCTATTTCGTCCTTGGCTGGCACGGTCAGCACGACGTATTTGGCACCCGCCTTAAGATGCTGTTCAAGCTGCTCGCGGGAGCGAAATACACCTGTTGCCTCTACAACAACATCAACTCCCAACTCACCCCAGGGAATAGCCTCTGGATTACGCTCGTTAAGCAGCTTCACGCGGCTCTTATCCGTCACGAAGTGGTCATCTTCCAGAGTCAGGTTCCCTCGGAAGGGGCCCATAACCGTGTCATAACTCAGCAGATAGCGCAGGGCATCGTTATCAAACAAATCATTGATTGCGACTACATCGACACCTTCAACACTCTCCAGTATGCGAAACACAGAGCGACCAATACGTCCAAAACCATTGATACCAACTCTCATTACGCTGCCTCCTGTGCTTGATCGAGTTTGCTGTAGAGCCGCACAACATCCAGTAGTCGTGCCGCATGTCCCAGACTCTCGTACCAACTCAGGGTCTTTATCGTATTTGAGCCCGCTTTAATCGTACCCTTGGTATCAAACACCAGTGAATGCGGGTTACCAATAACATCGGACGACACGATCGGATCTTCCACGACTTCAAGAATGCCGGACAACTTTCCAGCCGCTGTACGCATAACCTCATTCACATCTTCAGCAGTGATTGCGCTGTCGCTCATCACCAGATTGACGTCCAACAGACAGCCTTCCTGTACCGGCACATTGAGTGCTGAGGTGAGTATTTTGCCTTCAAACTCCGGCAGGATTGATCCCAACCATAGCGATGCCTCATGGCTGTTGGGAATAATATTCTTCGCGGCGGATCGACTACGGCGAAAGTCACTGCCCGCATAATCCTGAACCGGCTGGTCCGACGTGTAAGAGTGAATAGTCGTCATGCTGCCACAATCGATTTTGAACGACCCTGACAAGCTATTTAGTAAAAGCGCAAGGGCGCTGGTGGTCGCGGAACCTGCCGATATCATGCGGTCGTCAACCGAGGCGGCAGCGTCGTTAATGCCGGGTATGACTATTCTGTCGATGTGGTCGGTAGGCAAAGTACGCAGAAGAACACGCTGTGCGCCATTATTCAGATGCCCTTCCATATCACTGCGATCGCGATACTTGCCGGTGGAGTCGATAACGACATCTACATTGAATATGTCCCAGGGCATCTCTGCGGGTCGGTCTATCTCCATTAGCCTGGCGCGGAATCGATCGTTTACCAGAAAGTTGCCTTCCAGTCGGTGTCGCTCGGGTTCATCCACCTCGGAGCACAGCAGGTAGTGAAGAATTTCACGCTTGCCAATATCAGCGATCGCGACCACTTCAACATCGTCACTGCGTGAGGCCAATTCAAATATCTGTCGCCCGGTCTGGCCAAAACCCATGATGCCGACTCGAACAGGATGTTGCTGCCCCATATGTTCTCTCCCTTTATCAACTCGTGAACAGACTGGTCTGTCGACCTCTGTACAATTACCTTTCTTCGGGAGCCTGAAGACGCTCGATCCCGGTGCCCGATTTTTACCCGATGTGGGGTTGCCACTCAAGGTTCATTGCGATGAACAGGACTGTAGATCAGTCAGAGGCGCTTTCTGGCTGATTTCAAGACAGTTGATTCACATTGCAATAGTGGCAGACGCGAGCGCGGGGAAAGAAGTAACGCGTCCCCACACTGCCCGAATTGCCTTATGCGGTATTG
>CALINF010000033.1 GCA_938045215.1 uncultured Halieaceae bacterium
TGACCGGCACGGCACAGCCAATGATGCTCGCGCTGGTGGTTCTGGTGGCTATGATTGGCGCGTGTGCAGGGAGCGGGATTTTCGGCGTTCTGGTTCCACTTACGCTGCGTCGCTTCGGCGCAGACCCGGCGATGGCCAGCAGCATATTCTTGACCACATTTACTGACATTTTGGGAATGGGATTGATGCTGTTTCTGGCGACCAGCTTGCTGCTCTAACTATCTATTCCAGCTGTAGCTTAAATAGCTTCATGTATGATTAACTCACCAGTGATACTGAAACATCAGCTTTGGCGAGACCATCGTTTATGGACGCACTGAACCAGGTATTTGATACCACTTTGCTGCAGTTTGCAGACACTACAATTACTGTGGGTCAAGTTGTGGGCGTCGTTTTGCTCGTGCTGGGCGGGTCGCTATTTGTGGTGTGGAGCGCACGCGTTCTGGGCAACTCGCTGAGAAAGAAGATTGTCAGCCAGGATCTGATACAAATGCTCTCCAGAGCCTGGCTGATCATTGGCTTCATTGTTCTTGCGTTTATTACGCTCGACATGCTCAGGGTACCGCTTACCGCCTTTGCATTCATTTCCGGTGCAGTCGCCATTGGCGTGGGTTTTGGTGCCCAGAACATCATCAACAATTTTATCAGTGGCTGGATTCTCATGTGGGAGCGCCCGATAAAGCTGGGCGACTTTCTTGAGATGGGCGACGTACGCGGAACCGTAGAAGCCATTAATACGCGCTCTACCCGAATCAGACGACTGGATGGCGTGCACCTACTGGTGCCTAACAGCTACCTGCTTGAAAACACTGTCACCAACTGGACGCTAACCGACCCCACCGTGCGCACGTCCGTGCTGGTAGGCGTGGCCTATGGGTCAGATGTGCAGCTGGTTGCACAGCTGCTAGAGCAGGCCGCTGATGAGAATCCCTATGTGCTCACCACCTCACCAAAGTCAGTGGTGTTTGAAAACTTCGGGGATAGCGCCCTGATTTTTGAGCTGTTGGTATGGATAAACTTTCAGGCCGATCGACCGCTCAGGCTGGTAAGGAGTGATCTGCGTTTTGCCATCGACCGGCTGTTCAGGGAGAACGGTGTCGTTATCAGCTTCCCCCAACGAGACATTCATGTAGATGGCAGCATCGCAATTGTTGAGTCAAAATAAAACGAATGTAAATCGAAAGTGTAGCTGGCGCTTACCCGCGAGAGGGAAGAAAGAATGTCAATGTATAGAAAGGCGGACAAGCCAACATGAGCGAGGCTAACGGGGGATTAACCCAGGCGCTACTTTTCGATGGGATTGGCGGTGCTACCAGCGTCGACTGGGAAGGGGTGCATAACTGGTCACCCGAACAGGGCGTGCTCTGGGTTCACCTGAACTTTGAACAAAGTCGGGCAGCAAAGTGGATTCAAGAGCACAGTGACTTAAATGATATTGCTCATGCAGCGCTGATGTCCGACCAGACACGTCCCCGCGCCATCAGCCGTGGTGACAACCTGCTGCTGGCGCTACGTGGAGTCAACCTCAATCCGGGACAGGATCCAGAGGACATGGTATCCATACGCATCTGGACCAACGGTAAACTGATCATCAGCACCCACAGGCGCAACCTCCTCGCCGTACAGGATATCGTGGATACACTAAACGACGGCAATGGCCCTGCCACGGTTGCCGACTGGGTAGTGGATTTGAATGATCGTCTCCTGCAGCGTATGGCTGACACTGTCGATAACCTCGAAGAGGGCGTTATGTCGTTGGAGGAACGCGTACTGGCGGTGGACACCAGTGGGCTGCGGCATGAGCTGGCAGAACTTCGCAACCAGGCCCTTGGTATACGACGCTTTCTGTCTCCCCAGCGAGAAGCGGTTAACCGACTGGCACTCGAACGCTTAACATGGATGGACGAGCTGAACGCACTACGCTTGCGCGAAGTGACCGACCGACTGGTACGCTATATCGAGGATATTGATACCGTGCGTGAGCGCGCAGCCATGGCCCAGGATGAACTCATGAGCGCGCTGTCGGAGCAGATGAATGCAAGAACCTACGTCCTCACTATTGTCGCCGCCCTGTTTCTGCCGCTGGGCTTCTTCACGGGCTTAATGGGCATCAATGTGGGCGGCATGCCCGGCGTGGAGAGTAACGGGGCATTCTGGATTGTGGTTGCCATGTGCCTGGGAATCACAAGTTTGCTGGGAATAGCGTTCTACCTAAAGAAGTGGTTGTAGACGCGTAATAAGATCTGTCTCTTAATGCTGTTCCCCAAGCATGTGCATATTAAGTAGAATCAGACCACAAATCTAAAACAGGACACTGCCAGTGGATCTCTCCTACGGGCCGCAGTACTCACAGTTTCGCGACGAAGTCCGTGAGTTTTTGAGCACACACCAGCATCAGCAACCCCCGTCCAAGTCAGACCAGCGCAGTGAAGCCGTGCTGGATTGGCAGCGGCTGTTGATCGAGCACGGGTATCATTCGCGCACAATTCCCCGTGACTACGGCGGCTTTGGTGCCGAGCCCGACATTATCAAATCAAGAATTATTGCCGAGGAGTTCTCAGCTGCGCGCGTCAGCACTGGCCTGGGCGGGCAAGGCATCAGCATGCTGGTTCCCGTACTGCTGGAGATGGGTACGCAAGAGCAAAAACAACAATTTGTGAGTGCCACGATTCATGGGGAAATGGTGTGGTGCCAGGGTTACTCCGAGCCCGGGGCAGGCAGCGATCTGGCAAGCCTTACCACCAAAGCGGTGCTCGACGGTGATGAATGGGTGATCAACGGGCAAAAGATCTGGACCAGCACTGCACAAATTGCAGACTGGATTTTTTGCCTGGTGCGCACGGAGCCCGATGCGCCCAAGCACCAGGGCATCTCCTTTTTGTTGTTTGAGATGAATACGCCCGGCATTGAGATTCGCCCGCTGGTGGACATGACCGGCAACGCCAATTTCAACGAGGTCTTTTTCACCGATGTACGAGTACCCAAGCACCAGATAGTAGGGGAACGCGGGCAAGGCTGGATGGTAGCCAATGCCATTTTGGGCCATGAACGTGGTTCGCTTGCTCCACCCGATGCGGCGCGCTCGCGGCTTAATGGTGTGATCCAATTGATGCAGAGCGAAACCATCAACGGCGAAAAACTGATCGATAACCCGGTGTTTCTCGACCGACTGATGAAACTGCAAGGGCGCGTACTGGCCATGCAGTATCACGATATGCGCCTGCTGTCGGCTCGCATCAACAAGAATCAGGACGTTAAGCTGGCGAGCATGATCGTTAAGCTGATAGGTACCGAGCTGCGGCACGAGCTGGAGGGTTTCGCTATTGATGTGATGGGCGAGATGGGACTGGCTTATGAAGATAACCCCTATGTACGCAGCGGCGGCTCCTGGCAATACTCCTACATGTACTACCTGGGTCTAATCATCGGCGGTGGCACGTCGCAGATACAGAAAAACATTATTGCCGAGCGCGGCCTGGGCATGCCCAAAGAGCCCAAAGTGGGGGCACGCTAAATGGAATTCGGATTATCAGAGCAACAGATACTGTTACAAGACAGCGTGCATCGCTATCTCACCGAGCAGGTGCCACTCGACCGCGTGCGCCGCATTGCCTCGGGTGATGAGCAAGACAGTGGCGTATGGGCTGAGCTCACCGAACTGGGTATCCCGGCATTATTGATTCCAGAGCCTCTGGGCGGTGTTGGTCTTGGCCTGTTGGACGCCGTGGTTGTCGCCGAAGTGCTGGGCCGTCATGTCGCTCCTTGCCCTTTCAGCACGACGGCGGTGATGGCTGCACTGGTTTTACTCGATGCGGGCATGGAGGACGAACTCGCTGCCATCGCCACTGGTGAACTGCGCATCGGCATTGCCTTTAACGAGGCGATCGGAGCTCGCGCAGATGCCGGCATCAAGACTGATGGCGACACGCTGTCGGGCAAGTGCCTGTTTGCTCTGGACGGTGACGCAGACAGTTACCTGGTTGCCACTGGAGACAGGTCCATTTATCTGGTGAGTGCAGATACTTCCGGCGTAACGCGTAACAACCTGACAACGGTGGACAAAACGCGCAGTACCTGTGAGCTACTATTTGAGAATGCTCAGGCCGGGAAAGTAAGCGGTGATCCGCACGTATTCGAACGCGCGCTGGACGCGGGCCGACTGATGCAGGCCGCCGATACTCTGGGAGCCGCTCAGGCAATGCTGGATCAGGCAGTCGACTATTCACTGCAGCGTGAACAGTTCAATCGAGTGATCGGCAGTTTTCAGGCCGTAAAGCATTTGTGTGCAGACATGGCTGCAAACCTGGAGCCATGCCGATCGTTGGTCTGGTACGCCGGGCATGCGATGGATGCCGTACCAGAAGAGGCCAGTCTACTGGCCTGTCATGCCAAGGCGCACCTGGCGGAAGTTGGGCAGGCCGTCGCCAAGACAGCAACCGAAGTTCATGGAGGCATGGGTTTTACCGACCTGCTGGGACTGCACTATTGGTTCAAACGTATCGGCGCAAACCGACAACTGCTTGGCAGCCCTGAACGGGTGCGAGAACAAGCGGCCCGGGTACAGGGCCTGATATGAGGGAACATGCATGAATAAAACGCTGGAGTTTGAATTACACCCGACATTGGAACGTGACACCACCCACATAGTCGACCTGCCGCTGTGTCGCGTATTGCTGATGGAAGATGCACGTTTCCCCTGGCTGATACTCGTGCCACGGCAGCATGGTCTGCGTGAATTTCACGATGTCACCGGGCAGGATGCAATGCAGTTGCACAACGAGATCGCTTTAACCTCGCAGGTGCTGCTGGATCTTACGGGAGCATACAAAATTAATGTGGCAGCGCTCGGCAATATGGTGCCTCAGCTGCACGTGCACGTTATTGCGCGCAATCAGGATGATGAGGCCTGGCCTGGCCCCGTCTGGCAAACTGGTCCAGCGCGTCCCTATACCGACAAGGTCAGAGCAGGTCGCGCTGCACTGTTGCAAGAAGCGATCGCTGAAGCAACGGCCCAATGAATACCCCCCTGCACCCTGGAGCACGACAATGAAACTAGTAAAGCGACTTGCCAAAATACTGATTGGCGGTCTGATAGTGCTGATTGGCGCAGTAAATCTCTGGGGTGCTTTGACTATGGGCACCCTTGTGCCTGCGGCGAATCCGGAACTGGATCCAACTGCCAATCGTGTGGTTATGGTTTTTGGTGCCACGGGCTCAGTGGGTGACGCACTGTTGAAAGCCGCGCTCAATGCAAGCGAAGTACACACTGTTCATGTCGTCACGCGCCGCACGTCTCCCAGAATCGACGCAGCACTTGACGGTGACAAGCTGGTGTTGCATATGCAGAGCGACTTCACCGACTACAGCGCACTGGCCGAGGTGTTACCCGAGGTGAACACGGTACTGTGGGGGCTTGGCACCACCTCGATTGGCATGGATCCCGACACCTATACGCGCATCCATGTGGACTTCCCCGTTGCGTTCGTCAGCGCCTGGTTAGAGGCAAGAACCGAAGCACCGATGGCGTTTCACTACGTAACAGGCATTGGCACCGGTGAGGATGAAAGTGCCCGTTGGGCCCAGGACAAGGGCCGCGCCGAACGACTGGTGGCAGAAATGGCCGAAGGCACCGGCCTGCGAACCTTTGGCCACCGCTCGGCCTATATTCGACCGACCTCCGAGCAGGCCAGTGCAGCAGCCTATATTGCAGAATGGCTACTGTGGCCGGGTGATCAGGTGATTCGCGGCACGGCGCTGGGCCAGGCAATGCTGGAAATCAGTGCGCGCACCACCGAGCTGAAAAACGGTACGCTTATCGATAACGCCGATGCCATTGCTTATGCGAAAGCCTATCAAGAGCGGCATCCCGACGAGTAAGATTTTCCCGCGCAGCAGCGCGCATCGCCGCTTGATGCCCCACGAGCGACTGCCAGGAATGATGAAAGCTGCGCGGCAATGGCGCGACTGACAATCGCCCTGCAAGAAGGGAGACAAATTCCACGATGAAGGCAACTTTGGAACAGTGGCGCATGTTCAAGGCGGTACTGGATTACGGTGGTTTCAACCAAGCCGCACAGGCAGTACACAAAAGCCAATCCAGTATTCACCATGCTGTGCAGAAACTGGAGCACAGCCTTGGCGTATCTCTACTTGAGGTTCATGGCCGCAAAACCGTGGCCACCCCGGCGGGCGAGTTGCTGCTTAAGCGTGCGGCGTATCTGCTGCATGAGGCAGCCAAGCTGGAGGAGGTTGCCGGCACGCTGGGGGCCGGCGTGGAGACCTCGTTGCACGTCGCGGTCGATGAAGCTTTTCCGCAGTCAACGCTCTATCAGGCACTGGAGCAGGTCTCGGCCGAGTTTCCGTTACTGCGCGTAGAACTCAGGGAGACGATTCTCACTGGAGCCAACGAGTTGTTGGAGGCCGGCGATGCTGTCATTGGCATATCTCCCCTACCCTTTATGGACGGGCTGAACGAGGAAATCTGCCAGGAAACCTTCATCCCTGTTGCTGCACCAGAGCACCCGCTGCACTGCGCGACCGAATCCCTGACCCTTGAGGATCTGAAAAGTCATCGGCAACTTGTGGTGCGCGACTCGGCTGCCAATGCCAGCAGTGACTCGGGCTGGTTGGGCGCTGAGCAGCGCTGGACTGTGGGTCACCTGCACAGCTCTATCAAACTGGTTTGCCAGGGTCTGGGGTTTGCCTGGCTACCCGAGCGGGAAATCCGTCCGCACCTCAACTCCGGGGCACTCATACGACTACCCTTACAGGTCTCGCAGGATCGCAGCCTGAAGTTTTATCTGAACTATCGGGATGCAGACAGCCTGGGGCCAGCCGCTCGCAGCTTCATAGGCAATCTGCGCCTGCAATCGATGACACTGCCGACAACAACTGACAATTAAACCCCTCGCACTATCGAAGGTGTTGCCACTTGGTTAGACTCTTGTGACCCGCCTTTGCCCAACAATCATAATCAAGAGGAAAGAAGCTTCATGCTGCAATCCTTTCAACAGCGCTACTGACGGGTCGGTAGGTCTGCTCAAGCCATTTTTATCTGCTACATCGACAGGATCAACATATCTGTTGAGACCATTCCAATAGCACATCACACATCAACTACACGGGAAGCTTAACAATGCGCATGATCAAAGCACTTCTGCTTGTCATTGGACTATTTGCTATCAGCGCCGTGCTCTTCATTACCTACGCGCTCAATGTCTATAAACCTGTTCCTGTTGATCCTGCATGGGAGATGCCCTCAACTAACACGCCACCCCAGGGTGCACTGACCGTGCGCTTTACCGGCACTTCCACACTGCTGTTCAGTGACGGTGATACGCAGTGGATGGTAGATGGCTGGTTCAGCCGACCAGGCGTAATGACGCTGGCGCGAGGAAAGATTGGCCCTGATCTGGACGCGATTACGGAAGGACTGTCGGCCAATAGCGTGACATCACTGGCTGCCGTTATACCCATGCACTCACACTATGATCACGCCATGGATTCCCCCGAAGTGGCGCGCAGAACGGGTGCGACTCTGATGGGTTCAGAATCCACAGCCAATATTGGCCGAGGCTGGGGGCTACCGGAAAGCCAGATACAGGTATTTGAAAATCGCACTCCCGTGAGCGTGGGCGACTTCGTAATCACGCCGATCGAATCACAGCACTTTCAGTTTGCCGACCCCAAAGTACGCGAACAGGCCTTGGGTGACCCGACAATCACCGAGCCACTGAAACCGCCCGTGCCATTGTTTGGGTACAAGTTGGGCAAAGCCTATGTGCTGCATGTATCTCACCCCAAGGGAAACTTTGTGGTGGTTGGTAGCGCGGGCTATGTTGAGGGCGCATTGCAGGGTTTCCAGGCAGATACAATTTTCCTGGGCATCGGTGGTCTTGGGTCACAAACCGAGCTCTACCGACAGGCATACTGGCGTGAGACAGTTGCTGCAACCGGCGCGCAACGAGTGATACCGATCCACTACGACAGTCTGACAGGCCCAATCGAGGGTCCATTCAAAGGGCCGGTAATGGCAATGGCTTTTCTGTCGGCGGGCGTCGAAAACACCCTGCCTTTTCTGCAGGGAAAAAGCCGTGAAAACCCCGGCCTGACTCTTCAGACACTACCGCGCTACGACGAGGTCGTTCTGTACCCCTGACAGCACGTCTTGCAGCATCGCGACTCGCTGCGCTTATCCAGCCATCTCCCTGACTAGGGTTGGTACCAGATTGGCGAGGTATAGGCCCTCTCCTGCAGGGTCATTTGCGCATCGGCAGGCATTTCCGCACCCAGCCGCTTCGCATCGTGGGCCGTCCAGCGCGGCGTTGGAATCTCCAATACCCGAGCATAG
>CALINF010000034.1 GCA_938045215.1 uncultured Halieaceae bacterium
TCAGGTGCAAAACCTGTCCCGGCAGTACGGCAAGTTCACTGCAGTAGATGCGGTGAGTTTTGACATTGCAGGCGGCGAAGTCGTGGGCCTGCTGGGCCACAACGGCGCGGGAAAATCGACCATCATGCGAATGCTCAGCGGCTATCTGGAGCCGTCATCTGGCAGCATTCGCGTGGATGGTGTAACGCTGGAAAATGATCCCGACGATATGCAGCAGAGCCTGGGATACCTACCGGAAAATCTACCCGTTTACCCTGAGATGATGGTCGCAGATTATCTGGACTATGCCGCCACTCTCAAGGGTGTCGAGCGCAGCAAGCGCAGCGCGACCGTTCGGGAGGCCATTATTGCCACCGATCTTGGGGCGCGCGCGCTTGATACCATCGGTACACTGTCCCGCGGACTCAAACAACGGGTCGGCGTTGCTCAGGCGATACTGGGATCACCCAGGCTACTGATACTGGATGAACCCACCAATGGCCTGGACCCTGGTCAAACCGAAGGCATGCGACAGCTGATTCGACGGATTGCCAATCGCGCTACCGTGATTCTCTCGACCCACATCATGCAGGAGGTCGAGGCCGTTTGTGACCGCGTGCTGGTGCTGAGCAATGGCAAATTGATCCTCAATGGTTTGCTGGCGGACCTTAAAGCCAGCGACAATATGCTGCTGCGAACCTGCGATAGTGTCGCCGAACTGCCTGGCTATCTATCGCGATTGCCGCAGGTAAGCACCGCTTCGAAGACCCGGTGCGACGAGAATCATTGCGACTACCTGATTACGTTGCGCCCCGGTACGGATCACGATACCGCCGCGAATAATATCTGCCAGACTGTGGTGAATGCAGGCGCGCGTCTGTACTCGCTACAGCCAGTGGTCCGCGACCTGGATACCGTCTTTCGTCAGGCTACCGACCTGACAGATGTCAGCGAACCGTCATGACAAACTCTGCGATCAAACGCATCGCCCAGAAAGAAACCCGACTGTTCTTTGCTTCACCAGTAGCGTGGCTGTTTTTGTCCGGTTTCGCGATCGTCACGCTGTTTATATTTTTCTGGGGAGAGTCGTTTTTTGCCCGCAATATCGCCGATGTCAGGCCCCTGTTTGAATGGATGCCTGTGTTGCTGGTGTTTTTGTGCAGCGCAATAACCATGCGCTCATGGAGTGAAGAGCGTCGCTCCGGAACCCTCGAACACGTAATCACCCAACCCGTTGCATTGTGGCGCTTCGTGCTTGGCAAGTTTCGTGCCTGCTTCTTCTTGTTGATGCTGGCGCTGGCTACCACGCTACCGCTGCCCATTACAGTCTCCCTGCTGGGTGATCTGGATTGGGGGCCTGTTATTGCGGGCTACCTTGCAACCGCGTTGCTGGGTGCCACTTACCTGAGCGTCGGTCTGTATGTGTCTGCGCGCACGGACAACCCCATCGTCAGCCTGATGATCGCCGTTGCTCTGTGCGGAGGCCTTTATCTGGTGGGAAGCCCCCAGATTACTGGCTTCTTCAGTGACAGCACGGCGGCTGCGATGCGCCTACTCGGTTCGGGCGCACACTTTGGCAGCATCACCCGCGGTGTGATCGATTTACGCGACCTGTTTTATTACTGTAGCGGGATACTGATATTCCTGTCGATGAACGTCTATGCGCTCGAGCGCGAGCGCTGGGCGCGTACAGCACCCACGCATCGCCATCTGCAGTGGCGTTCCTTTTTCTCACTACTGATCCTGAACCTTATCATCGCCAATATCTGGCTTGCCAAAGTGAGTGCCATACGCATTGATGTCACACGCGGCAACCTGTACTCAATCTCTACCCCAACGCACGCACTTCTGGGACAGCTGGAAGAACCTCTTCTAATCAGAGGGTATTTCAGCGCCAAAACGCATCCCCTGCTGTCACCTCTGGTACCGCAGCTGCGAGACATTCTGCAAGAATATGCGATCGCCGGTGGTGATCGTGTGCGAGTAGAGTTTGTTGACCCCGTGGAGCAGCCCGCGCTTGAGCAGGAGGCCAACGAGCAGTACAAGATCTTCGCCACCCCATTTCAAGTAGCCGATCGCTATCAATCGGCTCTGGTCAACTCGTACTTCAACATCCTCGTAAAATATGGTGACCAGTATGAAACGCTGGGCTTTGCAGACCTTATCGAGATCCGAACGGCGGCCAACGAATCCCCCGATGTACTGCTGCGCAATCCAGAGTTCGATATTACCCGCGCCATCAAAAGCGTCCTGTATAGCTATCAGGCCAGTGGCAATATTTTTGAGGGTATTGAACAACCTGTGAAGCTGACCGCCTATGTATCGCGCGATGCCCTGCTGCCTGAGCTGTTGGTTGCCTATAAATCCGCAATCAAACCCGAGCTTGAAGCGATGAAGGAGCTGGCGGGAGACAAATTCTCTTTCGAGTTTATCGAGCCCGAAGCAGGTGATGGCAGCGTTGCTCAGCAGATAGCCGATGAGTGGAACTTCAAACCAATGATCACTGCGCTGGGAGATGACATCGAGTTTTACTTCTATCTCACGCTCTCCGACGATCGACAGGTGGTCCAGATTCCCACAGACAAATTCAACACGGTGGAGTTTGCAGACGCCCTGCAAGCCGGGTTGAAGCGTTTCGCCAGCGGCTTCACCAAAACCGTCGCCTTTTCAGCGCCGGAACTTATTGAGCAGCAGGCACGCTTTCGCCTGGGCGCTCCAACCTTTACCAACCTGGAGCGTCTGATCACGCGCGACTACACCATGCGTATGGAGGATCTCGAAGACGGTTTCGTCGACACAGCAGCAGATGTGCTCGCAGTAGCTGCACCGAGGCAGCTGTCTGATCGTGCAATTTTCGCCATCGATCAGTACCTGATGCGCGGTGGAACTGTACTGCTTGCCACCTCCCCTTACAGCGCAGAGATCGCCGGTGGTGAAATCAAGCTGCTGCCATGGCAAAGCGGACTGGAGGGCTGGTTGGCTGACAAAGGCATCAGTATCGACAAAAGCCTGGTACTGGATCGACGCAACACCACATTTCCTGCACCCGTGAAACGAAGCTCCGGGGGCTACGACTTTCGCGATGTGCAACTGGTGGACTATCCCTACTTTATCGATATCAGGGAGGAAGGCATCAATACTGAACACCCCATTACGCGCAGTCTGCCACAGGTTACGATGGCCTGGGCTTCTCCCATTGATGTCGACCGTAGTCGTGGACTCACCGTTACCACACTGCTGCGCAGTTCCGAGCAATCCTGGCGCTCCACCGAGACTGATGTAATGCCGCGAGTCGACAACGGCAATGGCGGCGGCTTTGTCGTTACCGGCTCACCGGGACAGGAGGAGTTGGTAGTAAACATACAGGGCCGATTCGATTCCTATTTCAGGGATCGTGAAGTGCCAGCGCAACTCAACTCGAGTGCCATGCTGAACCGCTCTCCCGATTCGGCACGGATCATACTATTTGCCTCCAACGATTTTATGGACGACCAGGTCTTACAGTTGGTTGTGAATGCCGCAGGTAATCAATATCTGGGTGGCCTGGAAATTTTTACCAATGCACTGGACTGGGCTGTAGAGGAAGACGATCTCCTGCAAATTCGCTCGCGGGCACACTTCAATCGCACGCTTCGCCCTATGGACGAGTCAGCTCAGGCGCCAATCGAGTACCTGAACTATGGCCTGGCACTCAGCTGGCTGGGCTTTCTTGGCCTGTGGCACTGGTTACGCGGCCGCTTACGCAGGCGTCGCTATAGGCTGGAGCTTGGCCTGTGAATCGCGCTATTGCACTATTGATGATGGTCTTTGGCGTACAGATCGCCCTCACCGCCTACCTCTACTGGCCAGATGCAGGGCCGGAGCTGATGCAATCAGCCCCACTGACACTCCTGGACGCTGCGGTAATTGACGAAATCCACATCGAGGACAATCAGGGTAACGAGACCAGACTCAGACGCGTTGAGAACAGTTGGTTACTGCCGGAGCTGGACAACCTGCCCGCTGATGAGGAAAAGATTGCAGCGCTGCTGCAGATTGTTTCGAGCACAGCGCACGGCGCGCCAGTTGCTGACACCATTGCGGCCAGGCAGCGATTTCGGGTTGCTTCCTACCATTATCAGCGTCGTCTTAACTTGCTCAGCGATGGTAAAGTACGCGATACGGTCTACCTGGGTACCTCACCGGGTTTTCGTCGCGTACACGCGCGCAATGACACTACCGATTCAATTTACAGCATCCCATTTAATACCTTCG
>CALINF010000035.1 GCA_938045215.1 uncultured Halieaceae bacterium
TCCCGCGATACTGAGCGGTGTGGAGCTGGTTCGCGGGCCCGCAACAACAGCCTACGGTTCAGGCAATCTTGGTGGTCTGATTCGTTCTATTCCGGCTACGGCGGCAGGCCTGGAAGCAAGACTTGGGCTGGGGGGTAGCGGATCAGAGAACAGTCAGGTGATTCGATACGGACAATCAGATGTTTTTGCTGCGCTGAGTCACCGAGGCTCAAACGACGCAGAGACGCCAAGCGGCACAGCGCTGAATACCCGGTTTGATCAATGGAATCTCCTTCTCGGGGGAGAGCATGATAGGGGAGAGGCAACCTATCGCGCCGTGACGTTATTTACCGATGCAACCGACATCGGAAAGTCTAATGTGCGGTATCCAGATGACCGCATAGCCAGCTACCCCGATGAAAGGCATTGGCTGGCTCAGGTTTCACGGTTTAGTGAAGAGAGCCAGGCTCATGCCTTTTTTCATTACCAGGAGTTAAGTACTGAAGTACTGCGCCCGGGCGAGCGCCGGGACGTAGTAGATTCCAGCTCAATTGATTTTGGAGGTCGTTACGTCCGAGAGTGGGATACAAGTTCGAATTGGCGGTGGGGGCTGGATTACCTGGGGCGGCGAAATGTGGATATTGATGAACAACGCATTCCCCTGGATGGACCGCCGGGGCCGTCCATGACGTCTCTTCGTGCCGAGCAGGATGAACTCGCGCTGTTTGCCGAGGGCAAGTGGCAATGGTCGGAGATCACGACAACCGCTGGTGCTCGATTGGGCGCTCAGAGACAGAAAGCCGAGGGCTGGTCAACAGAGGACGAGCAACTCATCAGCGCTTACGCGGGAGTAAACTGGCTCTTGGCTACTGATTGGTCTGCGAACGCCGAGCTATCACGCGGCGTGCGCGTAGCCAACCTCTCGGAAAAGTTCTTCTCTGGTACAACCGGGCGAGGCCTCGTGCAGGGAAACCCTGAGCTATCTCCAGAGGTTGCCGACAGCCTGGATATTGGCGTTATCTATGACAATGGCAACCTCCAAGTGGAAACGCATTTCTTTCACATGGAACTTGATGACTTTATCGAGAGGGTGCCCGTCAGCACAGAGGTGCTGAGCTTCCGTAATCTGGACGGAGGGCAGATCAGTGGCATGGATTTCAATGCTCGCTTTGATCTTGGCCCTGCACTCCAGTTAGGCCTGGGGGGGCAGGTCCAGAGCGGAGAAGATGAAGAGGGTGATAACTTGCAGGATATATCGCCAAACCGGGTATCCCTGAATGCGCTTTACCGCGGGGCTACCTGGCAGTGGTCAGTGGATTACCAACATCGATTCTCACATGATGACGTGGCCGAAACCGAACAACCGGTCGACTCAGTCGATTTACTTTCCTTCAGCATAACCAGGGCGCTGAGTAAGCATATGACGTTGAGCGTCTGGGGCCGAAACCTGCTGAATCAGACCTATGTGTTGACGACGGATGACCTTTCCACAGAGGGAGAAAAAATCGCGTTTGGAGTGGAGTGGTCATGGCGCAGGGCGCTTTAACCGGGTACGCAATCTGTTCGTTGATTCTGAACTCAGCTGCACGCTTTGCCAAAATTGAGACTCTGCCACCGGGCGGGGGTGTCAATCTCACGGCGGCAGGAACCTGCAACTGGCGAGAGCGGGAGATTCTTCCAGACATTCCATAGACTGGGACTTGAACTGTGCAACTGAGTCGTTGCATGCTGTGGTATGCATCGAACTATAAAAGGATTTTCTCTTGAACCGCTTTTATTCTCTGCTGATTGCAGTAGTGCTCACATTCACCTCCGTATCCTGTGCCGCTGAAGAAGAGCCCAAAAGCCCCTACGCAGGACTGGCGTGGCGCAACATTGGCCCGGCCTTCATGTCAGGTCGCATTGCCGATATCGACTGGGATCCCACAGATTCCAGCGTCTGGTATGTGGCGGTTGGGTCAGGAGGAGTCTGGAAGACTATCAATGCAGGTGTAACCTGGACGCCCATTTTCGACGAGGAGTCAGTCTATTCAATCGGCAACGTCACGGTAGACCCCAGTAACCCTAATACTGTGTGGGTAGGAACCGGTGAGGATGTCGGTGGACGCCACGTGGCTTACGGTGATGGTATCTATCGCTCAGATGACGGTGGGCAATCCTGGACAAACAAGGGGTTGCAAGAGTCCGAGCACATTTCCGAGATTCTCGTGCATCCAGAAGACTCAGATACCGTTTGGGTAGCCGTGCAGGGACCGCTTTGGACCTCGGGTGGTGAGCGTGGCTTTTACATGACCACCGATGGCGGCGAGACATGGGAGAAAACCCTGGGCGGCGGTGAGTGGACGGGTGTGACCGACATCGTGATGGATCCCCGTGACCCCAATGTATTGTATGCGGCAACCTGGCAGCACCATCGCACGGTGGCGGCATACATGGGTGGTGGCCCCGAGAGTGGGTTGCACAAATCTACCGATGGCGGGCGTACCTGGACCAAGCTTTCCAGTGGCTTGCCAACCGGTAACCTTGGCAAGATTGGCCTCGCCATTTCGCCGATAGACCCCGACGTAGTATATGCGGCAATTGAACTCAATCGCCGTGAGGGAGGTGTCTGGCGCTCGGCAGATCGGGGTGGTAGCTGGGTGAAAGGTGCCGATGCAGTTGGTGGTGGAACCGGCCCGCACTACTATCAGGAGTTGGTTGCCAGCCCTCACAAATTTGACCGACTCTATCTTGTAGGTCCTGTTGTGCAGAAGTCTGAAGATGGTGGCAAGACCTTCGAAGATATGCCGCAGCAAGCCAAACATAGCGACACCCACGCAATTTTGTTTGATCCCGCAGACCCTGATTACATCATCATGGGTACTGATGGCGGTATCTATGAGAGCTTTGATCTTGGGGTTACCTGGCGGTTTATCGACAATCTACCACTGACCCAGTACTACAAGTTGGCAGTTGATGACGCGGAGCCCTTTTACAACATCTATGGTGGAACCCAGGACAACAATACCCAGGGTGGACCCTCGCGAACGAATAACGTCAATGGAATCCGTAACTCAGACTGGACCGTGGTGCTGGGCGGAGATGGACACCAGCCGGCTACCGAGCCGGGCAACCCGGACATATTGTACGCCCAGTCTCAGCAGGGAAATCTCTCTCGAATAGATCTCACCACAGGTGAGTCGATGTATATCCGCCCGCAGCCAGAGCCGGGCGAACCAGCAGAGAGGGCCAACTGGGACTCACCGATTCTGGTGAGTCCCCATAGTTCAACGCGATTGTACTTCGCTACCCAGCGCGTGTGGCGTTCCGACGATCGGGGCAACGACTGGCGGCCTGTGTCGGGCGACCTGACGCGTGATCAGGATCGCTTAGCGCTACCGATTATGGATCAGACCTGGAGCTGGGACGCCCCGTGGGACATGTACGCCATGTCTGCGTACAACACCATCACATCGTTGGCTGAATCCCCCATTGAAGAGGGATTGCTCTACGCCGGCACTGATGATGGTTTGATTCAGGTTTCCGAGAACGGAGGAGAGAGTTGGCGACAGATTGAAGTTGGCTCGCTGCCGGGTGTACCTGATACAGCGTTTGTGAACGATATCCGCGCAGATTTACACGACGCCAGCACGGTTTATATTGCGCTGGATAACCACAAGTATGGAGACTTTAAGCCGTACCTTCTTGTTAGCACCAACCGCGGTAAGAGTTGGAATTCCATCACTACCGGCATACCCGATAAGCATCTGGTGTGGCGAGTGGTGCAAGATCACATAAAGCCCGAGCTCATGTTTGCGGCCACTGAGTTTGGTGTGTTCGTCACTCTTAATGCAGGTCAGCAGTGGGCGAAGTTGAACGATGGAATGCCTACTATTGCAGTGCGCGATATTACGATTCAGCGTCGTGAAAACGATCTGGTGGCTGCAACCTTCGGTCGTGGCTTTTATGTTCTTGATGACTATTCTGCTCTGCGCTCTGTATCTGAAGGCGCCTTGAGTCAGGATGCGATCCTGTTTACACCGCGTGACGCGGACTGGTTTTTCCCACGCAGGGTATTAGGTGCAACGCTTCGGGGCTCCTCTGGCGACCAAACCTACGTGGCAGAAAACCCACCGTTTGGCGCAGTGCTTACCTATCACCTGGCCGAGGGTTTTCCAACGCTGGAGAAGATTCGCCAAGACGCCGAAAAAGAAGCCCTGGATTCGGGCAAGCCAGTGCGGTTTCAGGGTTGGGGAGTTGTAGAGGCTGAGAGACGTGAGACTGCGCCGGCACTGAAGCTCGTAATACGTGATTCTCAAGGAAACGTGATACGCCGTGTTGATGCTCCCGCAGAGAAAGGCTTCCAGCGGGTGGCCTGGGATTTGCACTATCCCTACTGGGGTTCCGTAGAAACTCCACCGAACTGGCAGGGGTTACCACCGCGTGGCTTTATGGTCGCGCCGGGCGATTACAGAGCTGAGCTTGTGTTGCTTAAGGGAGGGGATAGCCGAACGCTTGCGGGCCCGGTTGAGTTCGCCGTGCAGCGCATCTATGAAGGGGCTCTTGAAGGCCCTAGCCTTGCGGAACGTAATGCCTTCCTGATGGAAATTTCCTCCCTTGCTGGTCAGGTGAGCGCTGCAAGTTACGCATTGGGAGACGCTGTGGAGGATGTCGCCACTATGATGACGATGGTAGATCTCAGTGCTAGTGCTCCGGGAGAAATCGACAGACAACTTCACGCGTTGCACCAGGAACTACTTGCGATGCAGGACAAGTTTGAAGACCCTGATCGGCAAGTCGTGGGCGCTGCCAAGCAGCACAACTTTAACAATTGGCTTGGGCACGCACGTTGGGGTATGAGCAGCACAAGCTATGGCCCAACGGCGTCGCACGTGCGTAGCGTAGAGTATGCCAAAGCAGACTTTGCTCCATTGCGTGAGCGGCTCAACGCTATCTTGACAAAGGACATACCTGCATTGCGAAGTAAGCTGATGGATGCAGGCACCCCTTGGGGTCGTGGGCAAACTGTTCCGCCTGAATGAGTGGAGTCCACAGTTAAGAAAAGCAAGAAGTACACGTAGTGGCTCGCGGCTTTCATGAAAGGTTGACGCGCTCTGGAAAACCGTCAGGAGGCATTCAGCCAACCTTGATTAACTGAATATTCAACTTTGGAGCGAAACCATGCATAGATTTCTGGGTTTTCGTTCTCGACAAACTCATGCATTTTCAATACTTGGTTCTTGTGGATGTTGTTATCCCGCCAAGCTCGGCCTTCGCTGGTGATGTTGTGAAGAAACGGCAGTAGACGATCAATGACTTTCAGAAGCTTTGCCTCTTTGCTGCTGCCGATCTCTTGTTCTTCCCAGAG
>CALINF010000036.1 GCA_938045215.1 uncultured Halieaceae bacterium
GCAGGGGCGCCAGGTTCTCAAGTTGGGTGTTGCACGCAGGGCGGGCAACTGCTCTACCGGCTGGTGGGTGGGGCCCTCCTCGCCCAGCCCGATGGAGTCGTGTGTATAAACGAAAAAACTGCGCTGCTTCATGAGAGCGGCCATGCGCACCGCATTGCGAGCGTACTCCATAAAAATCAGGAATGTGGCGCCGTAGGGAATAAACCCGCCATGCAGGGCGATACCATTCATAATGGCCGACATCGCAAACTCACGCACACCGTAGTAGACGTAGTTGCCATCGGCATCGCTTGCCGAGACGCCCTTCGAACCGCTCCACAGAGTGAGATTTGAGCCGGCAAGGTCCGCGGAGCCGCCCAGAAGCTCTGGCAGCAATGGCCCATAGGCGTTGAGCGCGTTCTGCGACGCCTTGCGTGACGCAATTGTCTCTCCATCGCGCTGGCACTGCTCGATATAAGCCTGAGCCTGAGCCGAGAAGTCTGCCGGCAGCTCACCCGCAAGGCGACGCCTCAGCTCACCCGCCAGTTCGGGGTGAGCGTCGGCGTAGGCGGCCATGGCGCTATTCCACTCACTCTCACGCTCAGCGCCACGTGTTTTGGCTTCCCAGCCAGCGTAAACCTGCTCAGGGATCTCAAATGGGCCATGCGTCCAACCCAGTGCCTCACGGGTTGCCGCGATCTCATCAGCGCCCAGCGGAGCGCCATGGCAAGATTCGCTGCCCTGTTTATTGGGCGCACCTTTACCGATCACGGTCTTGCAGCAAATCAGAGTCGGTTTGCCAGTTTCGCTACGGGCAGACTCAATTGCGCTGCGCACAGCGTCGGAGTCATGGCCATCGACATCGGCTATCACGTGCCAACCGTAAGCGGCAAAGCGAGCGGGCGTGTCATCGGTAAACCATCCCTCAACCTCGCCGTCGATAGAGATGCCGTTGTCGTCATAAAAGGCAATCAGCTTACCCAGCCCCAGCGTACCCGCCAGGGAGCAAGCCTCGTGAGAGATGCCTTCCATCAAGCAGCCATCGCCCAGGAAAGAGTAAGTGAAGTGATTAATCACTTCGTGTGCATCCCTGTTGAAATGGGCCGCCAGCATCTTTTCGGCCAAGGCCATGCCCACCGCATTGGTAATGCCCTGACCCAATGGGCCGGTTGTGGTTTCTACGCCAGGTGCATAGCCATACTCGGGGTGACCGGGTGTCTTACTGTGTAGCTGACGGAAGTTTCGCAGCTCTTCCAGTGGCAGGTCGTAGCCCGAGAGATGGAGCAACGAGTAGATCAACATCGAGCCATGGCCATTGGACAGGACAAAGCGATCGCGGTTAGGCCATGATGGATTGGCTGGGTTGTGCGACAGAAAATCGTTCCATAGCACTTCGGCGATATCAGCCATACCCATGGGCGCGCCCGGGTGACCACTGTTGGCCTGTTGGACAGCGTCCATGCTCAGGGCGCGAATTGCATTGGCAAGCTCGGTACGGGATGACATCAAAATCTCCAGAGAAAGGTCACAGGTCGGGACTGTAAAAGGGCGGCCATTTTCGCGTAACAACAGGCGAACGGCAAACAAATCGACCGATTTTTGGTCTTCAGTTACCAATTGAAGAAGGCGGCTGCGTCTATATCAAAATATTTTGATATAGATTGCATGGCCTGTTAGACTCCTGCGCCATGCTAGCCAGCCACGCCACAATTCCCCTGGACAACGACGTTCAGGATGTCTCTCTTGCAGCCATCGCAGACCTGTGTAAGGCCAGTGCCGATCCTCTGCGGCTGCAGGTGTTGAGGCTGCTACACGGTGAGTCTTTTGGCGTGTCCGAGTTGTGCGCTCTATTGGATATTCGCCAGTCTGCGCTCAGCCACCACCTCAAGGTGCTCGCAAGCGCAGGACTGGTTGCGACTCGACGCGAGGGCAACTCGATATTTTATCGCCGAATGGGACTGGGACAGCGTCCAGAGCTAGAAGCATTGCAGCAACAAATCTTTGCGACGGTAGACCAGATCGCGTTGCCTGATGACCTGATGAGGCGTCTGGCCCAACTGCACTGTCAGCGCGAAGCCAACTCACGCCGCTTTTTTATCGACAATGCGCACAAGTTCCATGAACAGCAGGACCTGATTGCCAGTTATGAGCAGTACGCCGACACGGTCGCTCAGATGTTGGACGATGCCGATATCCCGGGATATGAGACCGCATTGGAGGTAGGCCCGGGCGACGGCGCTTTTCTAACTGTTCTCGCCGAGCGTTTCAACAGCGTAGTTGCCATCGACAACGCCCCGCAAATGCTGGAACAGGCCCATACAACGGTTTCTCAACACCAGCTTGGCAACGTCACCCTGCTGCTGGGCGATACTACTTCAGCAGATATTGATGCACTGCGCGCGGATTGCGTGGTGATCAACATGGTTTTACACCACACGCCCAAGCCCGCACAGATTCTGCGCGATGTGGCGCGATGTTTAGCTCCCGGTGGTGTCGTTCTGATCACGGAGCTGTGTCAACACGACCAGGGCTGGGCTCGCGATAACTGCGGGGACCTGTGGCTTGGCTTTGAGCCAACTGCTCTCACCCACTGGGCTGAACAAGCCGGGCTGCGCGATATCGCGAGCGTTTATCTGGCGCAGCGCAACGGATTTCAAGTACAGGTGCGCCTCTTTGGCCACCCTCAAACAAAAAAGGAAGCAGCATGAGCGAATATGCACTTTTCACCTCAGAATCGGTATCTGAAGGTCACCCCGACAAGATGGCAGACCAGATATCCGACGCGATTCTGGACGCTATTATCACTGACGACCCCGATGCGCGCGTTGCCGTAGAAACACTCGTCAAAACCGGCATGGTTGTGGTGGCAGGTGAAGTCACAACCAGTACCTATGTAGAGCTTGAAGACGTTGTAAGAGGCGTTGTACTGGACATTGGCTACAACAGCTCCAAAGTCGGCTTCGACGGAGCATCCTGTGCTGTACTGAATGCGATCGGCAAGCAGTCTCCCGATATCGCCATGGGTGTAGATGAAGATGACAGCAAGGAACAGGGCGCTGGCGACCAGGGCCTGATGTTCGGTTACGCCACCAACGAAACCAGCGTGCTGATGCCTGCCCCCATTTACTACAGCCATCGATTGGTTGAAAGACAAGCTGAGCTGCGCAAGTCGGGCACCCTGCCCTGGTTGCGCCCCGATGCAAAGAGTCAGGTCAGCCTGCGCTACGAAAATGGCAAGCCTGTCGCTATCGACGCGGTTGTTCTGTCTACCCATCACGATGAAGATATCAGCCAGAAAGATATTCACGAGGCGGTTATGGACCTGGTCGTCAAGGAAGTCCTGCCAGCCGAGTGGCTGCATGCCGAAACCAAATACCACATCAACCCTACTGGCCAGTTCATCATTGGTGGCCCGGTAGGCGATTGCGGCCTGACAGGGCGCAAGATTATCGTCGATACCTATGGAGGCATGGCCCGTCATGGTGGCGGCGCCTTCTCGGGCAAAGACCCTTCAAAGGTCGACCGTTCAGCAGCCTATGCAGGTCGATACGTAGCCAAGAACGTGGTTGCTGCAGGCCTGGCTGACCGTTGTGAAATACAGATCTCTTATGCGATTGGCGTTGCCGAACCCACATCGATTTCCATCAACACCTTCGGCACCGGCAAGATCAGCGATGACCATATCTCACAACTGGTGCGCGAGCACTTCGACCTGCGCCCCAAGGGCCTCGTTGAGATGCTTGACCTGAAACGTCCTATCTATCGTAAAACAGCTGCATACGGGCACTTCGGTCGTGAGGATGCGGACTTTACCTGGGAGCACACTGACAAGGCTGAGGCGTTGAAGGCAGCACTTTAAGAGAACCTCCGAGACCAGCGGTACGGGTTACCGACGTCTACGGTTGAACGCCGGCTGTTTGGTCATGGAAATCGCCGTTAACCCATCCATGGGGGCTCGGCAGCGACATCCATGTCGCTGACGTTTCCATGACCAAACAGCCACCGTTCAACCTGGTGCGGAGCGACAGAGAACAGAGAACAGAGAACAGAGAACAGAGAACAGAGAACAGAGAACAGAGAACAGAGAACAGAGAATGATGGTAGCTATGGCATTGCCGTTTGCTGCTAATAC
>CALINF010000037.1 GCA_938045215.1 uncultured Halieaceae bacterium
TGACTTCAGCGGTGCCTTCGACCCAGTCTCCCTCCAGCGCAGCGCCCATGAAGTCGGTCGTGCAACTGATCGTTGCGCAGTTTTCCTTCACGCCGCTAAGCGCCACCATGGTGGCCACATAATCTGCGAAACTCATCATCACACCGCCGTGGGCGGAGCCTATTCCATTGCAGTTTTTGGCTTTAACACGAAAGCCCATGCGCAGCCCGCCATCACCTTCCTTTCGGTAGAAAAACGGCCCGATATCATCTTCTGCAGGGCTTATACCCTTGAGCTGCTTGTAGCCCTCGGGGGCTTGAATCTCGGTCATCAGTTATTGTCCAGAAAATCACCCACCAGGGCATTGAAAGTCTTGGGATCCTGCGCGTGCAGCCAGTGGCCACAGTCTGGCATCACCTCAATCGACGATGCTGGGAAGCACGCCTGTATTGTTGCGTGATGTTCGGCTTTGATATAAGGCGAATCACCCCCTGCGATGAACAATGTGGGGCCATCATAGGGAATATCAAGTTCGGGAGCTTCTCGAGCCGCCGCATAGTTATCCTTGAGCCCCTGCAAATTAAATCGCCAGTGATAGGTGCCTTCCTCATCGCGCTGCAGGCTTAGCAGAAGAAACTGGGCCACCATCTCTTCCTCAATAAACTCGGCCATTATAGCCCCGGCCTCCGCTCGCGAGCGCACAGATTGCCCCGCCACCGCATCAAGTGCCGCAAACACATCGTCATGACTTCCCGGATAACTCACAGGCGCGATATCAGCCACGACCAGCGCATCCACTTTTAGCGGCTCCAGCAACGCCACTTGCATCGCGACTTTGCCACCCAGGGAATGTCCAACAAAATTGGCAGAATGAAGCTGACGTTCATCCATCCACTGCGCCACGCATTGTGCCTGGACAGCGAGCGACGCATCGTCCAACCAGCCGGAATGCCCGTGGTTGGGCAGATCTACGCTATGTACGCGATACCGGTCCTGCAGTGCGCGAGCGAGCGAACCCAGATTACTCCCCATGCCAAACAAACCGTGCAGCAACACAACATCCGGGCCATCACCCACAACGCTGTCATGCAGATTTACGGTCATAAGCGCTGCCTCCTTTCCCAGATTTTGCTACCATGCGTCGCACTATAATGTAACGGAATCTATCATGCGTCCACTTTGCTTCCTTCGCCAGCTTGCCATTGTCACGGGATTGATCACCATCATCTCGGGCTGTGCCGGTTCTGTTACCTACAATCCGACCGTAGTCGCATGGGAAATCGATGAGCAGCGACTCGCTGCCAATTCGGTAAAAACCGTGGTTATTGCACACGTCAATCTCGGAGCGCCTTCGCGCAACTATCTCGAGAAGGAAGAAGCACGGATTGACGGCTATGTAAGCGTGTACCTCAAAGACAACGGCTTCAAGGTATTACCTCAAAGACTGTTCACGCAAGCCTGGAATACCGCTGAACGCGCCTTCGGGAACCCGATCGACCCAACGACCGGCAAGATGAATGTTCGTACGTTCTCGCAGATCATGATAAGTGTGCGCGACCGTTTGCAGGAAGAATCCAAGTTGGATGCGTTTGTATTCACTGATTTGATAGAGATCGAAACCGCATTTAACGGGGGCCTGAAACATCTGGCACGCTGGGATGGCGTAACGCGCAAACCGGCACTGCAGGGCACTGGTAACGGAGTGAGTGCAAATTTTAACTGGAATGCACCTGTGGCTGCGGCTTCGCTACAAGTCAGCATCTACGACATGGAGCTGCAGCGCCTGTTCACGAGCCGTGGTGGCCTGGATGCCACCGATGCCATCGACACCCGTTCCTCACAAGGGAAGTACGTGCGGCGCAGGAATATGCTCGAGAACGAAGATCACATTAAGGAAGGCGTCCGTCTTGCCTTTCACCCACTGATCGAAATGCAAGACTGGCCAGGCAACCCCTGATGGAATCGTTTAGATGCTGTAACCTCTAAATGGTTTATGCCACGCTATAACACTGACGAGGTCAGCGTCACGTCCGCGCGTTCCCATATATTGGCGAATCGAGTCCTGACAGTATCTGCCTCTTCCTGCCTGCCCTGCCCTTCGAGACTGAGCGCTAAACCAAAGAGAGACCAACCGTTTCTGGGATACTGGGACAGGTCTTTTCGGTAAACCTCTTCCGCAGCAACTAAATCCTCGGCCAACAACAACGCATGACCCAGCGACTGGCGGCTAGGGTAGTACCAGAAAGGTGGCTCGGTATAAGGTAGTTCATCCTGCGCCGATACTGCCGCAGAAAAACTGGCTATAGCTTGATCCGTCTGCCCCTGCGCCAGAGCAAGCTCGCCCTGAGCCAATGCGTTAGCTATTGCCAGAACCTGACTCGCCGGATAGTCATTCCCATCGAGAAACCAGATGGATTCATTATCCATGAGTGGAGCCATGGCCTGTATCTCTTCCTGTGCCTGCTCGAGCTGCTCCAACCTCACCAGCGCAACGGTGCGGGCGTAGTGCCAGATTGCCCGCGAGAACGGAAGCTCTTCCGGGGGCTTGGGTTCGGCCATGATCGTATCCCACTGCGCAAAGCGCACCAGCGACAGTACTGGCACAGTCTGAAAGAATTCGATGGTAGGAAACTGCTGAATTTGCTCAAGTCGGACGTTCGCGGCAACTTTGCGCCCCGCTTCTATCGCGACAGCACTTCGACCTTCCATACTCGCAGACGCCCACAGAAAATGAATATTGTGTTGGTAGTACAACGCGGGATAAAAACCCTGCGCATTACATTGAGCAATGTAATCCTCATCAACTTTTGCGGCTCTCACATTGGCCTCTGACGCATCATAATAGCGACCTATACGCCAATAAATATGCGACGGCATGTGTACCAGATGACCTGAACCAGGCACCAGATCTGCCAGGGTATCTGCGGCTGCTTCCGCTCGTCCCGGATTAGACGACGCTTCAACCGCATGAATATACAAATGCAGCGCCAGCGGATGCTGGGGATTACGCGCCATGACGGTTTCCAGCGCATTGATTACTTCCTTCGTTTCCGGCTTGGGATTAGTTCCATCCAGCCAATAGTTCCAGGGCATGGTGTTCATCATCGCCTCTGCGAACATCGCTTGAGCATCGTCATCGTCGGGATACTTTGCTGCCAGTTCCCGCATCGCCTGTGCATACGCCAGGTCCAGTGGCCGTCGCTCTGTGTCGGGATCACCGTTGTAGCGCGTCGCCTGCGCTGCAATATAGTCGCGCTCTGTCTCCGTCAAACCCTGACTATTTGCTTGTGCTTTTTGAATCGCGGCGAAGGCGGACTTACGATCATCGGGCATCATGATCGCCCGACCCTTGCTAGTGACGTTGATATTGGGGCCGCTCGCCAGAGCCTCGCCCCAGTAGCACATAGCGCAACCGGGATCGAGCCTTTGCGCCGCCTTAAACGCTCGTATCGATTCGGCGTGATTGAATCCGGCGGCCATGATCATGCCCTGATCGAAATAGCGCTGAACGCCGTCCACCGATGTGGTAATGGGGTGAGAGAAGTCACCTAAACCATCGAGCATTGGAGCACCAGCTCTTGCGATCAAGGCAGCCTTGTCCGACTCAGCGGTATCAACGGCGGAGCTAAGAGGCGCAGAACTAGCAACCGCGGGCTTGCTATGCGCGGCCTGATTAGACGTTTCATCAGAACTGCAGGCGATCAGGCCAGACAGCATTAACAGGGTCGCAAGCGTGATGCTCTTCATGAGTGTGCTCCTTGCGCAGACGAATATCTGCAGAAACTGAATAACAGTCCGAGCCTAGTTCATGACTACACTTTACGCAAAGCGAACGGGCTCAGGCCAGGGCTTCCAAGCCGCGCTCAATACACCACATCGCCGAAAGCGAGCCCAGTATATACACCGGAACAGGTAACAACCGGTCCTGCCAGGGGGCCAGCGGCCTGCGCACTAGCAACCAGAAACCCCAGACCAGGAAAATAAATGCAATCTGTCCTACCTCGATACCTACATTGAAAAACAGCAGCGCCAACGGCACGTTATCCTGCGGCAAGCCAGTCTCCGCCAGCGCTCCCGCAAAACCCATCCCATGCAGCAGCCCAAAACCGCCGGCCAGCCACCATGGGTTTCGCCAGAGCATGTCATGGCGACTCTTGCGGGTTAGCTCCACGGCAAGAATAAAAATACTCAATGCAATTGTGAACTCCACCAGGGCAACGGGGTAGTCAAAATACCCCAGCGTAACCAGAGACAGTGTAATACTGTGTCCAACTGTGAACGCCGTAATCGTCCACAGCAGGCGTTTGCCTCCACCAACAAGTAGCAACAGTCCAAACACAAACAACAGGTGATCGATGCCACCCCATATGTGCTCCATGCCCAGCAGGGAATAGTCGGTCATGACCTCATCTGCTCCCGGCTCCTGCGGTACAACGTATCTGGATTGCTCCGCATTAAGCACCGCCTGATACTGACGTCCATCTCTCAGCGCAATCATCACCATTGCCGATGACTGATTGGGGCCCAATCCTGACAGCCCCAGCGTTTGACCAACCAATCCCTCCTCACCCAAGGCACAGCTCAACTGCCAGCTCGACACCTTACCAGTGCCCTCAAGCTGGGAAGGGCTGACAGAAACAACTTCACAAGCGTCTGGCCAGATCGGCGCAATGGGAATCGACGTGGTTGCCTGGGCTGGCGTTTTGAACACCATGTGATATTGACCACCCGCAACTTCTGTCACTTTCAACAGTGAGGGCGCGAAACGATGAGCATACGCTGAGGCTGTCATGAAGAAAGCCGCAACCAGTACCATACATATCTTGAGAGCTCTCATAAGCGCACCTCGTAGAGTTCACGCATGTTCTCTATTGCTGCTGCCAACGCGTTTGTGCGCGCAGCTGATTCCAGATCGCGACGCAACAACCCTTGTACTTCATCCAAGGTGGCATCACGCTCTGGCTCAACAGCTTCCACCCAGACGTAATGCAACCCGTAGGTTGAACGAACAGGCCCCACCCATTGCCGCGCCTGCGGCTCTGCCTCCAATAAATTTTTAACAAACGCCGCGCCGAAATGCCTGGCCAACTGATCGGGTGATTGATAATCGAACTGGTAGCCGGGGAGAAACGGCGAGCTAAACTCCCGTGCCTGCCGTGGTGTTAGCTGCTGTTGTTCAATAGTTGCGATCACACTTTCCGCCTCGGCCTCACGCGGCCTGGCAAAATAGATATGCTCTATAGACAAGCGCTGCGGTCTGCGCAGCTCCACTGTCCGTTGTTCGAACTCCTCACGAATCTGTTCATCGGTGACGGGCGCCGGGGGATAACCAGCCAACAGTAATTGCTCCATTATCTGTATCAATCTGCGCTTGACCACCTCGTCGCCAAGATGCAACCGCATCTCAAGCGCCTGTTCATATAGCACTTGATCAGACGCACCTTCGCCAAGACCCAAAAAGCGCATATTGCGCAGCAGGCGCTGATACACGACCGTATCGTGCAAGTGGAGTTCAAATTCCAGCGCGCGCTGAAACAGCATATCGCGATCAAGTTCCGACTGAACCAGGCGTTGCTGCTGCTCAGTCGTGGGTGGTCGTCCGGTGGTTGTAACCCACTGCTGCAACATATTCTCCAGCCGCTCGGGCGCCAGTGGGCCGATGACTGGCTTGGGCTCGGGAAACAACGCGCCCTGCAGCAAAAACAGTAATATGCCAAGCACAAGAAAGTGTAGCCATGGACGATTCAACCACGCCATAAATGTCATCAAGTGTAATCCGTCAAAGAATGATGGTGAGCAAGTCGTCAGTCGTCATACGTCGCTGTCTTTTTATGCGCCTGAGCCTCTAGGCCTGCCGCCAGATCCCGCTGACTCATCATCGCCGCGTTCCAGGTGGCGATATAGTTCAGTCCTTCACGCACTGAGTGATCGCGACTGTAAAGGATCATCTCCTTGGTACCGCGCACTGCCAGAGGAGACTTGCTGGCGATTTCATGGGCAATCGCTTGCACCTCACGCAACATAACCTCCCGGTTCTCGAACACGCGATTGATATACCCAACCTCGCGCGCCTCCTCGGCATCCATATTACGACCTGTATAGGCAAGTTCACGCACTACGCCGTCAGGGATGATTTTAGGCAGGCGCTGCAGCGTGCCTACGTCTGCCGTCATGCCGATATCAATCTCACGAATAGAGAAGTAGGCATCTTCGGTTGCATAGCGCATATCGCAGCAGCAGGTCAGATCCACCCCACCACCAATACAGGTTTTGTGGATCGCTGCCAACACTGGCTTGCGACACTTTTCTATCGCACTCAGGTTGTCCTGCATGCGCAACACATTCAGCCGAAAGTGTTCTGCCCGTCGCGCTGGATCAGCCGACTCCCCTTCCAGACCTGAAAACATCGTCAAATCAAGCCCCGCACAAAAGTGCTTGCCATTGGCCGCCAGCACCACAGCCCGGACTGCTGCCTGGCCGTCCAGCCATTCAAAGCACGTCTGTAGCTCGTTCCACATGACCGCATTCATGGAATTGGCTTTATCGGGACGATCGAGAAACACGGTCGCCACGTGGCCATCGATTTCAAGTGCCAGAGTTTCAAAATTTGGGGTCATCGCTGGAAATTCTCCGTCTGTGTTGTCAGGTTAGCTGCGAGTGTGCTGAACGCCTTTTACGGCGTCCAGTGTAAAATAAACTCGCGCGGATCAATGGTGGGCAGGCTCTTGGACTTACCGGTGCGAGTGCCAAGATAGATGAACCCCACGATCTCTTGATCCTTCGATAAACTCAATCCTCTGGCAACTTCGGGGTCGAATGCGTTGTCTCCCGTTCGCCAGATACCGGCGTAACCCAGGGCCTCAGCCGCTAGCAGTAACGCATACGCCGAGCAGCCCGCCGATAAGCGCTGCTCGCTGTGTGGAACCTTGGGATGATCTTTTAACTGCACCGTTACAACAACCACTAGCGGCGCACGCAATGGCGCGCCAAGTGCCTTGGCCCGCGCATTCTCATCGGCATCAGGGTTGCGTTTCAACAAGCTGATCTCAAACAGACGACCCAGCGCTTCCCGCTGGTCGCCTTCTATCACGATAAATCGTGTCGGACGCATCCAGGCGTGGTCCGGTGCTCGCAAGGCTGCGCCAACCATCGTTTCCAATTCGTCAGCCGTCGGTGCTGGCGACGTGAGCTTGGGCGATGAGTTTCGGGTCTGGAGCAAGGTAAGCAGATTGAGAGTATCAGGCATTTTTGTCACAGTGGTTAACGGACCGGAGATGATAGCAACATTTTACGCACAAGGGAGCCACCTGCGCACACCCTCGTCAACCGTTCTGACCGGGACCCACCAGAATGTTCATAAAGCCGGCGTCCCCTGTGCACGTATCGACGTTGTCGCACCAGACTGCCAGCGACTCTGCAGTACTGGGTACCAGCTGATGCTCGATATGATCAACGATCCAGAAGGGTTGCTGCAGTTCAGCCAGTTTCTCGATAAGTTGCCGGCCCGAGGCACCGGCCTGCCGTAAAGATAGAGGGGTCAGTTCCACCAGAATGCGGGCTGGTGACAACTGACTGCGCAACAAGGGCATTAACCCCTGCACTACAGACCACTCACTGCCTTGTGTATCGATCTTGAAAAAGTGTACGTGTCGTGTGCGCGCATGCAAATACTCGCTGCCACACAGCAAGCGGATATCAGTGCTGGTGCGCGCACCGTCGACATCAAATACCTGGTGGTCGCCCAGATTGTCATCACTGAGGAATAACTGTCCCGCCTCGTCCCGAGCAGACAAGCCCGCCATCTCGGCGCGAATTATCTCAGCGTAATGATTGTGCTCAATGTTGCGGCGCAGCAAATCAAAGTTGTCAGGCTCGGGTTCGAACGCAAATACCGAGCCGGCAGGTCCCACGCATGATGCCGCCAGTACCGAGAAGTAGCCGAGATTGGCCCCTACATCCACGAACACCTGCCCAGGCTCAAGCAAAGACATGATCAACCGGGTTTCAAAAGGCTCCCAAATACCTTCTGCTCGCAAGCGTGGCGAAATCACACGATCTCTGGCGCCGTGCACAAACAACGCCAATTCGTGTGCCAGTTCAGGAATTCGAAGTGGAATAGGGATTAGCTGTTTCATTGCGCGGCATCATCGCACACAATTCAAACCCCGTGCAGCGGCTTAGTCTACGCGCATGTCATCGAATGGTGATTCCAGGTCAAGGTTGACTGCCCGACCATCAACGACAACCTCATGCTCATTGAGCACCACGTCACTGTCGCCCAAAACCCCATGATCAAACTTGTACACAGGTGCCATGTCGCCTGCAATCATTTCATCATCGTAGGCTTCCTGGGCCGCTCGTACTGCCTCGTTGGCACGCTCCCAGGCGCTCCACTCACTGCGCGAGTAACGCGCTTTTAGCATCCGGTTTACCGTGGCTGGGCTGAGCATGGTTGCCGTGGCGTTGTTACCGCCAAAACCCTTGGCATTGATAATCGCATAGGTTTGTTCCTCAGGGTCGATCTGCCGGTGATCACGACTAAAGGCCAGGTGCTCCGCTTTGACGTCGCCAGCCAGACCGTCGATGGTGTTAATACCCGGAATCAGTCCATACGCCCAACTGCCCAATGTTGCCGTTATCTGGTCACCGGATGCAGAGCCGAGCGAATGTCCCAGATAACTTTTGAGTGCCGCCACTGGCCAATTGTTGATTCCGAAGGCCTGCGCCACGCGATCGAAGATCTCTGATTCAGTTACCCGATTCTGCGGCGTGCCCGTGCCATGAGCCTGCACCAGACCACCGCTACGCAAGCCTTTTGCGCCGACAACCGCGCGTGCCGCCGCGACCGCCTTGGCCATGGTGATGTAATTGCCAACACCCGGGCCCGCTATCGACTTCTTGTGTCCGTCGGCATTTACGAACACCTCAGTTCCAGCACCGTATACTGTGGCACCCAACTCCATTGCCAAAGCGTCATCCATCAGAACTACCATCTGGGCCGACTCGGCAATCGTAAAACCACAGTTGTCGGCAAATGGGCGACAGGCGCGACGATGATCGGGCTCTTGATCGGCCTCAAGGCCGTCCAACTGCCGCAAACCCTTATCGGTGGCCAGCGCGCCCATCGCCGCATAGCCCTCCATTACCTCGGGATTTATGGGAGCTTCTGCGCTGCCTATAAAAGCAACACGAGCACGACCACTGCGGATATCGTGAACGCCATGTTTCATGTTGTACAAGAATGAGGCGCAGGCACCCAGACTGGCACCGGTAGAGCCCATCGCACCCAATACATACGCATTCACAAAATCGGCCGGCATTTCAGCCAACCCAAGCGGGCAGTACTTGGACGTAACACGCTGACCGTTGTAGCGCGCTTTGAGCATCCCACCTGCACCAGCGCCATCGAGCTGACCCATGGCACTGCCCGCGTAGACACTCACCTGATCCGCCGACACGGCATCGAGAATCCGCTCCCAGGAAATACCCAGGCTACCCAGTGCATCGGACGCGGCATACACTGTCATTTGCAGCCCGCGAGGATGGTTTCTCGAAGCGTACAGCGCGCCGGGATCAAAGCCCGTCGGCAACTGGCCGGCCGCCTTCACTTCAAATTCCCTGTGCGTGGGCAGCAGAAACTCCTGCTCGCCGACAATCTGTACGTTAACGTGGCCGTCCGACTTGTCGGTGACAACCCAGTCCACAGGAATGGTATCGGGAAGGTTCGAGCGTTTGACATCAAAATTGACGGGCTGACCGTTGCTCTGCGTGGGCAGTTTGCGGTTCCATTCCACGTTATCTACATCGAAGTGGTTACTTTCGATGCGTCGGATCAGAGTATGGTCGAGTATGTACTGCTCCTGACCCTCGCTAGAGGCCAAACCCATCAGTTGCGCCAAAGATGCCAGCGTGCGTGAACGCTCCGCCTGCGGCAGAGCGGAATATGTCATGCGCTTGAACGCATGGTGCATGGAAGCCCGGCCCGCACCATTGATACCACCGAAGCCTACGACAACGGGTAGAGGCTGCTTACTCATAATCACACTCGGGAACTGATGTTTGTTGTTGAATTTTAGGGAGTCTCATCGTAATTTGATATGCCATAACAGCCTAATAATGTGGTATTTTGGCCACTAATCTCTAAACCAATCCTCCTCAGAGTCGAACAGGCCAAGTCTATGTATACCGTCGCCGCCATGTTGTACCCGGACGCGCTGGCCACGAGTGTGACGCTGCCGATGGAAATTTTGCATGCTGCCAGCCAGATGGCGAGCGTTAGAAAAAAAGGGCTGCCACAGGTTCGCTTTCTGCTGGCATCGACTGACCGCAAGGCGGTGTCGCTAGCCACCGGCATTGTGCTCAAGCCAGACATCACTATCGACAATTTGCCTGACATCGACCTGTTTATTTTGCCGGCGATCTGGCGCAATCCCGCCAGTACTATTCAACACAGCAGGCCCTGGCTACCCCTGCTCAATGCAACCGCCGCCACGGGCAGCCTGATCTGCAGTGTAGGTACCGCCAGTACGCTACTGGCCGAGGCCGGTCTGCTGGATGAACGCCCCGCCACAACCCACTGGAATTATTTCGACCGATTTGCTCAACGCTACCCGGGAGTGAACCTTAAAACGCGCCACCTGATGACCCAGAGCGACAATATCTATTGTGTGGGCAGTGTGAATTCGATCGCAGACCTGATGGTACACATCGTAGAAGGCTGGTTTGGCAGTAAGATATCGCGTTCGGTTGAGAGCCAGTTTTCGCCTGAGATTCGCCAACCTTTCTGGTCGGCGTCCTACCAGAACTTACCCGACTCTTCGCATCATGATGAACTGATACTGGAGGCGCAGCAGTGGCTGCAGGAACACTTGGGCACCAGCGTGCGGATGCAGGTTCTTGCAGACGCCCTGCAAATCAGCGTACGCAGTTTGAACAGGCGCTTTAAACAGGCCACGGGGTTTACTCCCAATGACTACCTGCAGAGCTTGCGAGTGAATATGGCCAAAGACCTGTTAAGACATAGCAACCTGCCTGTTAGCGATATCGCCTGGCAATTAGGCTTGCAGGATGTCAGCTACTTTTCGCAGCTGTTCAAACGTGTCTGTGGCGTAACACCCCTGCGCTATCGCGAAGCCGTTAGAGGCAAGCTGTTTGCCGTAGATGACACCAGCGGCAACTTGAGAATGCCCCACGAATATGGCTAAATAGCCGGCCTTTTCAGGCGGGACGGCGCAAGCACAACGTAGCGTCATCACGCATCTCGCAATCTTGATATCCGGACTAATGACATGAGCAATGTATCCGTAGTAATTGTCGATGGCGCACGCACACCCATGGGGGGACTGCAGGGTGCACTCTCCCCCGTTCCAGCACCTGATCTGGCCGCTACGGCTATCGCAGCCACGATTGAAAAAAGCGGCGTTCCTGTCGATGCAATCGATGAAGTATTTATGGGCTGTGTGCTACCGGCAGGACTAAAGCAGTGCCCTGCACGCCAAGCCGCTATCGGCGCGGGAATTCCCGATGGCGCAGGCGCTGTAACCGTCAACAAGGCCTGCGGCAGCGGTATGCAGGCCACTATCTATGGCTACGATAGCATCGTGGCTGGAACGAACTCGGTGGTAGTTGCCGGCGGCATGGAAAGCATGAGCAACGCGCCGCACCTGGTCCCCAACTCTCGCTCCGGATTACGTACCGGCCACAACACAGTTTATGACCATATGTTCATCGATGGTCTGGAGGATGCCTACACCGGTCGCGCCATGGGTAGCTTTGCTCAAGAGACCGCCAATGCGCGTGGCATCAGTCGTGAACAGATGGATGCTTTTGCGATCGAGTCCCTTACTCGTGCCAAGCGTGCTATCGATGAAGGCGCGCTGAGCGCAGAAACTGCGTCGGTAACTGTTACCACGCGCAAGGGTGAAACGGTGGTCACTGACGATGAGCAACCGCACAAGGCGGCTATCGAACGCATACCACATCTGAAGCCCGCCTTTGCGAAAGAAGGCACCATTACAGCTGCCAACTCAAGCTCCATCTCCGACGGCGCGAGTGCACTGCTGATGATGAGTGAAAGTGAAGCACAGGCACGGGGCCTTAAGCCTATGGCACGTATCGTAGCTCACGCCAGACACAGCCAGGCACCCTCAGAGTTCACCACCGCTCCCATTGGCGCTGTCAACAAGCTGTTTGCAAAGACAGGCTGGACCAAAGATGACATCGACCTGTTTGAGATTAACGAGGCCTTTGCCATGGTCACCATGCTCGCTATCGAAGACCTGGGGCTGGATCATGAAAAGGTCAACGTGCACGGCGGTGCCTGCGCGCAGGGCCACCCTATAGGGTCAACCGGGTCACGCATTCTGGTCAGCCTGATGTATGCCCTGCAGCGACAGGACAAAAAGCGAGGCGTAGCCGCCTTGTGCATCGGCGGCGGCGAAGCAACTGCAGTCGGTATTGAACTGCTTTAACACGTCCAACCAACCCTATCCGACCAGGAGCCCGCCGCATGGCACTTAGCAGCATCCCCGATATCCTTGATGACATTCGCGCAGGAAAAATGGTCATCCTTATGGATGATGAGGATCGGGAAAACGAGGGTGACCTGATCATCGCCGCAGAAGCGGTTACGCCAGAGGTGATTACATTTTTTTCTGCAGAAGCCTGCGGCCTGATCTGCATGCCAATTACCGAGGACCGCGCACGGCAGCTGCAACTGCCACTAATGGTGCGCGACAACCGGTCTCAGCACGAAACCAATTTTACAGTCTCTATTGATGCAGCAGAGCGCAAGGGCCCGGGCATCAGTTCCATACAGCGAGCACACACTGTGCAACAGGCTGCAAAAGCAGATGCCAAAGCCAGCGACATCAGCCAGCCAGGTCACATCTTCCCACTCGTGGCCAAGCCAGGTGGCGTACTACGTCGCGCCGGACACACTGAAGCCGGCGTTGACCTGGCACGTATGGCGGGCTTCGCGCCCGCGGCGCTGATCGTTGAAATCATGAATGAAGATGGCACGATGGCACGTCGCCCCCAACTTGAAGTGTATGCACAGAAACACGACCTCAAAATGGGAACAATCGCCGATCTGATTGAATATCGCTCCCTGCATGAACAGTCTATCGACTTGAGCGATAGCAAATCCATCACCACCGAATTCGGTGAATTCGACTTGCACACTTTTATCGACCTGATCGACAACACCGTTCACTACGCTTTAACTAAAGGCGAACTCAGCGAAGATCAGGACGTCCCCGTACGGGTACAGTCTGTCGACATGCTGCGTGATGTGCTCGGTACGCGCATTGACGCCAGCAAGCCCGGCTGGTCCTATCGCAGGGCCATGGAATACATTGCCACGCAGTCTTGCGGCGTGGTCGTACTGATTGGCGGCAACCAGAGCGCGGAGCAACAGCTGGCAAACGTGAGCCGGTTCCCCGCCTCTGCTGAGGCAGCTGATGAGAACGCGACACCAAACTACCGCTTTATTGGCACCGGCGCGCAAATCCTGCGACGCCTCAATGTCGGCAAAATGCGGCTGATGTCAGCGCCGACCCGCTTCAATGCGTTGTCCGGATTCAATCTGGAAGTAACGGATTTTATTCAGCCCTGAGCGACACACCTGCTGCAATTTTGCTGAGGCAATGGCCTACTCGTGAAATGAGACCACCTGTGCCAGGGTGGCGCGATCGGTTACACAGTCGTTAGCCTCGGCCGCAGGATCAGGATACCCGAACGACAAACCAAACATCAGTTTATTGCTGTCATCCACACCCAAAGCCTCACGCACGTAGTTGGACTGAAAGGCCAGCGCGGTTTGCGGGCACGAGCCCAGGCCGTGAGCAGTTAGACCCAGCATCACTGTCTGGGCGAACATTCCCAGGTCGCAGGCCTCGCGCAGTCCAAACGGCTCAGGCAGAAAGAAAAAAGCCACGTGTGGTGCGTCAAAGAAAGTAAAGTTGCGCATGAAAGCAACCTGCCGCTTTTCCTTTTCATCCCGAGCGATACCCATCGAATCGTAAAGCGCCTGAGCTGCAGCATATTGGCGCTCCTTGTAGACCCCGTCGTATTTACCGTCATAGGGAAAGTCCAGACTGATATCACCTGAGGCAAAGCGCGCAGGCATATGCTTACGCATATCCTCTATCACTGCGCCCGATGCCACGTGGACGAACCAGGGCTGCGTGTTGCAGTTGCTGGGCGCGCGCAACGCTGTGCTAAATACCTCCTCGAGCAGTACTCTTGGCACAGGTTTATCCAGAAAAGCTCGCAGCGAACGGCGACGGGAAACGACTTCATCAAACTGCATAGATAAATCACTCATCATGGGCTCTTTATATGAATAACGGCGATCATTATGCGGTGATCGCATGGCCGCGCCAAGTGTACGCGTAGCCGTCACTCAAACGATTTGCTATCGTTTGACGCCATCGCACAGCGCCCGCCGTAATGCGGGCCAGTTATGACAACACAATGGACCACGCCATGTATCGACTAGCGCTAATTTGCATCTTCACCCTCAACCTGGTGTCCACCGTCAAAGCCGACACCGCAGCAGTTGCCATGCCCGACCGCTTTGGCGCAGCAGTGGCAAGGGACATTCTGGAGAACGGAGGCAACGCGGTGGACGCAGCGATAGCCGCCACATTTGCGCTTGCCGTGACCTACCCCGAGGCGGGCAACATTGGCGGCGGCGGATTCATGCTCAGCCGAATGAATGGCGAGAATGCTTTCCTGGACTTTCGAGAACGCGCACCAGGCGCTGCAGAACGCGACATGTACCTTGATGAAGGTGGCAACTTCATACAATCGCAATCTCTTATCGGCGGCAAGGCATCAGGCGTTCCCGGCACAGTGCGTGGCATGCAGGCCGCGCACGAGCGCTACGGTAGCCTGCCATGGAAGCAATTGCTGCAACCGGCGATTATCCTGGCTCGGGATGGCTTTACAGTGCACGAGGATCTGGCCTCAGCAGCGCAGGAGATGCTTGAGTTAGAGGCTGGCAGAACCAACTTTGCCAAATATTTTGGTCAACTGACGGCAGGATCCACACTGCGTCAGG
>CALINF010000038.1 GCA_938045215.1 uncultured Halieaceae bacterium
CGAAAGCAGCGCTCAGCTCGTGCAAGGTTGGTACACACGGGTGAGGCGCGACAACGTTATCGCCATCGTCAAACTCTACCCACCGGAAGAGCGCGACATGTCGGCCCGAGAAGCCGCCGACCGCTTGCGAAAGCTGGTGGGCGAGATTCCCGATGCAGACTCTATCGAGGTTAACTACTCGCTGACCGATGGCGGCTCAGACGCCACTTTCCTCCTGCGCCATCGAGACCTGAATATGCTGCAATCGGCAAGCAAGGACTTGCAGGCGCACCTGCGCAGCTTCAGTAGCACATTTTATGTGCGAGACAGCCAGCGAGGTGATCTGGACGAACTACTCATCAACATGAAACCCGGTGCAGAGAAACTGGGGATCAGTCTGAACGATGTGTCCCGGCAGATTCGCCAGGCCTACTTCGGTGAAGAAGTGCAGCGCCTACCTCGCGCCAATGGCGACGTTAAGGTAATGGTCAAGTATCCGATGGAACTGCGCAGCAGTCTCGCGAGCCTGGATAACTTCCGGGTGCGGACCGCCGATGGTCGCGAGGTACCACTATTCTCTGTTGTAGACATCGAGATCGCCGCAGGCGTACAGAGAATTCAGCGCAGGGATGGAGAGCGTGTCGTGTATGTTCGCGCCGATATGGAAAAAGACGCAATCGGTGACATTACCAAGGATATCAATGACAACTTTCTGCCGACGTTGGCAGAGCGTTATCCCGGCCTGAATATCCTGAAGGGCGGACAGCAGGAAGACGAAGAACAGTTCATGACCGAGATCATATCGCTGTACGCGATAGCGTTCTTCATGATGTATGCGCTGATTGCTGTGGCCTTCCATTCCTACTGGCTGCCGCTACTCATCATGACAGCGATACCCTACGGCTTCATGGGGGCGATCTTTGGTCATCTGATTTTTGATCTCCCGATGGCGCTGTTTTCCTATTTCGGTATCGGCGCAGCAGCCGGTGTTGTGGTCAACGACAACCTGGTGTTGGTGGACTACATAAGGCGCATGCGCGACCAGGGTTACGACATTATCGACGCCGTTTTGCGAGCCGCAACCAATCGATTTCGTCCCATCCTGCTAACGACCGTCACCACATTCGTGGGCTTGATTCCCATCATGTCAGAGCGCTCAACCAGCGCAGAGTTTCTTAAACCTGCCGTGCTCTCGCTCGCCTTCGGAGTTTTGTTCGCCTTATTTGTCAGCCTGCTGATGGTACCGGCGCTGTATGTGATAGGGGATGATTGCGCCAAGGCAATGGCACGATTGAAGGCCCGCCTGTTTCCCAGCAACACTGCAGCTAAAAAGGCCGCCTCCTGATTGCGTGGCGATGAACCCCCGGGTTGCCCGGGGGACTCTGCTCTACAGCTCTCTCGCGGTATCCTGCCTATTCGGATCGCGTGCCCAGATAACGCTCTGTCAGTTTATCGATAGACCACGAATCTGTCTTCTGGCTTGGAGGGTACTCCTCAAATGTCATCAGAAACTGTGAGGTGACACTGAGGCCGAGATACCCCTGCGCCGCTTTGTCGATCATCCAATCCCAATAAGTGTTGGAGTTTTGATCAGCCCGTTCGAATGGGTCACGGCGCAGGTTGAATATCTTGAACATCCGCAGAGTCACAAAAGGCTCCGCCCACAACGCCATTGTTCGGGCTCGGTTTTCTGCATAGACAATTTTCCAGTCTCCCACGCGCACCCCTACAGGCAAACCTTCATCATTCAGGTAATGAAACTCACGACGCGGACCCTGCTCCGCCTCACCCATGAGGTACGGCAGAAAGTTGTACCCATCGAGATGTAGCCTGGCATTTTTAGAGCCGATTCGGGTCCCCTTGAGCATACGCTGCTTCAGGTCGGTATCGCCGGCGGCGGCAGCCAGCGTTGGCATCCAGTCAAGGTGTGACATTATTTGCGTAGACACCTGCCCCGGCTTGATCTTGCCAGGCCAACGCATCACGGCTGGTACCCGGTAGGCGCCTTCCCAGTTAGAATTCTTCTCACTGCGAAACGGTGTGATACCGGCGTCGGGCCAGGTGTTGTAGTGCACACCGTTATCAGTGGAGTAGAACACGATGGTGTTGTCGGCGATCTCCAGCTCATCCAGCTGATCCAGCAGCTGCCCCACCAGTTCGTCGTGAGCGACCATCACGTCGTTGTAGGGGCCCTGACCGGACTTACCCAAATGCTTCTGGGCAGGGTGTGTACGAAAGTGCATACCGGTAGTGTTGACCCAAGCGAAGAATGGCTTGTCTGCCTGCACCTGGCGATCGATAAAATTGCGGGCCGCAGCAATAAACTCTTCATCAGCGGTTTCCATACGCTTGCGGGTCAAAGGTCCTGTATCTTCTATGCGGCCGTCAGCGTAGGAGCGGATCACACCGCGCGGACCAAATTTTTCGCGAAAGCGAGGGTCTTTAGGATAGTCTGGATCTTCTGGCTCTTCTTCTGCGTTCAAATGATAGAGGTTGCCCAAGAACTCATCGAAACCGTGGTTGGTGGGCAAGAATTTATCCTTGTCGCCAAAGTGATTCTTGCCAAACTGACCAGTGGCATAGCCCTTGGATTTAAGCACCTCGGCAATCGTGACATCGCGATCCTGTATACCCATGTCGGATCCCGGCAGGCCGACCTTGGTGAGCCCCGTTCGCAGTCCAGACTGGCCGGTGATAAAACTGGAG
>CALINF010000039.1 GCA_938045215.1 uncultured Halieaceae bacterium
TGTCCCGGCGCGAAGAAGCCTATATTCGACCGTCGCCCGCCGAGGGGTCGCTGGGTGGCGTGGCACAGAAAACACGCGAGACCATGCTGCTATGTGAGGCAGCAGGCTACGATGTCATTTTGGTAGAAACCGTTGGTGTTGGTCAGTCTGAGTATCAGGTCGCCGGTATGGTCGACTTCTTCATGGTGCTCATGCTGCCAGGTGGTGGAGACGAGCTTCAGGGCATCAAGAAAGGAATACTGGAGCTGGCTGATGCGCTGGTTATTAACAAGGCCGATGGACAAAGCGAACACCTGGCCAATGTGAGTCGTCAGCATTACACCAGTGCTATGAACCTGCTTCGGCACACCACATTCTGGACGCCCAGGGTGATGACTTGCTCTGCACTCAAGGGAATCAATATTGAAGCCGTGTGGGGTATGATCGTCGACTACTGGCTGCAGGCTCGTGACAACAACGCTTTTGATTCCCAGCGCGTTCAGCAAAACCTCGACTGGATGCATCAGCTAGTCGACGAGATGTTGCGTCTCAAGCTGTCGCGCAATGCGGCGGTGAAGTCCATGCTGCCAGCATTGGAGCAGGCGGTGAAGGAGCTGAAAACCACGCCTTACGCCGCAGCCCGGCAAATCATTGAAGCGCTCTAGCAACACTGTCAGTCAACTGTAGGCAGGAGGAGTCCGCCATGCGCTTCCAACCTCTCGCAAAACTGATTAACCTGCACGATGGCTATCGTTGTCGCTTTGTAATCGATGGTTTGCAGCTGCTGTTGATTCAGCAGGGCGGCACGCACTATCTGCTGGAGGCGCAGTGTCCACACAAAGGGCACTTGCTCGACGAGGCGAGCATCGAGCTGGGTTGCCTCACCTGTCCGTTTCACCATTATCGCTTTGACCTGAGTTCGGGTGAGTTGCTGGCTCACAGCGATGAGCCGTGCAGACCGCTGCGAGTCTATTCGCCTGCCTATGAGGGCAACGAGATCGGTGTGTTACTGGAGTAACGCGTACTTAGCGTGACAGAAAGCGTTCGATACGATCAAACGCCGGTGTCAGTACATTGATGGGCTGCGCCAGTGATACGCGCACGTAGTCGCTACAACACGCGCCAAAACCTACGCCAGGCAGTACCGATACACTCTCTGCGTCCAGTAATTCTTCAGCGAAATCAATACCGCTTGCTGCCACTGCGCTAACATTGATCATCACAAACATGCCTGCTTTGGGAACCTGGCAGCTAAGGCCGCTGATCGCTGCCACGCGCTCGCACACGTAGTCGCGGCGTACGCGATACTCCTGTCTCACACCGGCGATGTATTCTTCATCGTTGCTCAACGCGAACGCTGCAGCATCCTGCACAAACTGGCAACAACCAAAAATGGTGGATGAAGTGAAATCGAGCAGGCGATCCGCCATGGTGGTATTACAAACAGTCCAGCCAAGACGCCAGCCCGTCATTGCATGGGACTTGGATAGTCCATCGACCACTATCACGTTTTCCAGTGACGCGGCCGCCCGGCGAAGAGACACGTGTGTGTCTTCGAACGTGATCATGGAGTAGACCTCGTCACATACCAGCCACAGATTGCGCTCCAGGCAGAAAGCGGCAAGTTCCCGGAGTTGGTCTTGCGTGAGCATGTTGCCAGCTGGATTACCGGGCGTGTTTATGAACACCACACGGGTCTTTGGAGTAATTGCTGCCTTGACGGCCTCTACGTCGAAGGCAAAACCATTACCAATATCCAGGTCAAAGGACACCTTGTTCACATTGAGTGCGCGCAGTATTCCTTCGTAACCAATGTACATCGGCTCGGCTAACACTACATCATCCCCGGGGTTTAACAGGCACGCGAGCACCGAGTAGATCGCGTTGGTCGCGCCGGGAAAGATCACTATTTCATTGGGGTCACACGGCTTGCCAGAGGAAGCTGTTTCAATGTTGGCGATGGTAGTTCTAAGATTGATCTCGCCTCGACCGGGCGCGTAGTGTGTGCGTCCTTTCTCCAGACTATCAATTGCAGAGCGAATCGTAGAAGGTAGGGTTGGCAGATCCGGGTCGCCTACGCTCAACAGGTAAACAGGCTCATCACGTTCAGCCATGGCTACTGCCCGGTCGTGCACATCCCACACACCGGAGTCGGTGTCATCCATCAGTCTTTCAGACAGTTCGCTGATACGGCCCTGAAAATGCGTGGTCATGAGGATACTCCGCCATTGCTGGCGAGAAAGTCATCTTCTCTCACCTCTATCAGGGTGGGTACGTTCTTGTTTGTGCTTGCGCGCAGTGCCTCGACCAGCTCCTGCTCATTTGTCGCCCGCAGGGATTCGCAACCATAGGCCCGGGCAATGGCGAGAAAGTCGGGTGTATAGATATCGCAAGCAATCGGTGTCATACCGGCGGCTTCAAAATTCTGCGCGATCATTTCATAGCGCTCGTTATTCCACACGACAACAGCCACCCCAATACCCGCTTCCACGGCGGTTGCCAATTCATTAATTGTAAACTGCAAGCCACCATCGCCGATGAGTGTGATTACCGGAGCACTGGGTCTTGCCAGGCGCGCGCCAAAACTTGCAGGCAGTGCGTAGCCAAGCGTGCCGTAGCCGGTCGCGGCGCTTGCAAAGCTCCGTGGCGCGTGAGGGTGGTATTGCGCAGCTGCAAAGTAAGCCGGTTGAGTGGAGTCACCGATAACAATACAGTCGGGCAGGCTCTGCTGCAGGCTATCGAGAAAGTGCTGATAATCAGGATGATGTTCGGTTACGGCTGAGAGGGTGTCGCGGGTACGCCTTGCGCCATCACGCTTAGACAGGGTCAGGTGGGGCAGGAGAGCCTGCACAGCGGCTTTAGCGTCGGACTGTATCGCAAGAGTAGGGCGTACATTGCGCGCCAGCTGTGTCGCATCTATGTCCACGCGGATCAACTGGCCGTCTAGTTTGAAACCCCCGTTAAAGAAGAAGTCATAATCGGTTTCACTGAATTCTGTACCAATGCCAAGAATGACGTCGGCAGAATCATATAAGGCGCGCACGGCCGGCATCGAAGGGCTGGTGGCAACC
>CALINF010000040.1 GCA_938045215.1 uncultured Halieaceae bacterium
CCGACCAATCGCTCGAACAGAGCCTCCGCACGCGCGGCCTGGGCAGCATCCAGTCTTCCTATGAGCCCTACCTGGCCAGTTTGTAACTGTGAAACCTCAAACACGATGATCATTCTCCAAAGCAATAAACCGGACGGTGCTGATGCGATTCCGGTAGTCCTAATCCAGCGCAGTCACCACCTTGGCAACGAGGTGTAATCCCAATCCACCAATTGCACGTTCGCTAGCTGGCGCGCTGGTATTGGGTGTTGGTGCTGAGCGCGGGTCAAAACGCTCAACATCATAGTCTGTTAGCTGCACGGCGACGCCACGCTCAACCGTGTCTATCTCCAACGTAATCTTATCTGGCTTGTCCGGATTATGCCGAATCATGTTAACAAACAGCTCCTCAGTCGCCAGATCAACAGGAAACATGAGTGAATCCGAGACATGTTGCTCCGCGAACCAGGAGTGCGTTGCCGCTACAATCCGGCTGATCTCCTCGAGATTGCGCGATAGCGAGAGCTTCATCTGACTACCTCATGAGGCACGTCCATCGTGCACGAGTGTAAAACACGGACTCGGAAAGGCAAGCAGCTAGCAGTCGGCATTACGGCGGATCAGCACAATAGTAATGTCGTCTTCCTGTGCATTATCGTCACCAAAGTGCGCCAGCCCATCGAGCATGCTCTGGCCCAGCTCTTCCATCGAACGACCCTGATTCTCCCGCAACACTCGCGCCACACCCTCTTGACCAAACAACTGCCCACCAACGCTTGAGTACTCATAGACTCCATCTGAGATCAGCGCCATGATATCGCCCGGCGCAAGCGTAAAGCTGTGATGCGACCCGACACCTGCAATCTCGATACTTCCCAGCGGAAAGGTTGTTGGCTCATGCCAATCACACTGATCCTGCTCAAGACGATAATGCAATATGGGCCCCTGGCCGGCGGAGTGGTACGTCATTTCGTGAGTTGAGGGGTTGAGAAAACCCATAAAAGCAGTCACGAAACGATCTTCTGGCAAATCCTCCGCAAGCTGGTTGTTAGTGTGCTGATAGGCCTCGTCGAGACTGGCACCGAGCCGGAAAGCCACGCGCAGCATGGCCTGCATCTGGGTAACCGACATGGCCGGTCCCGCGCCATGACCAGTGGCATCGCCCAACAGCACGAACAGACCCTGATCAAGACTGACCAGATCAAACATGTCGCCACCCGTATGGTTGGCAGGGCGCAGCAGGCCGGCCAAGTCATAGCCCGGCACTTTTGGCATCGACTCTGGCAAAATGCTGAACTGGATCTCACGAGCTATCACCAGCTCTTCTTCGAGTTCACCCAAACCAATCAGATGTGGCGTAGTGCGACGAGAAATACTCATAGTGCTTACCGGCTACTCCTGTCCGGCCGAGTACACCCTGCGGCCCGCCACATAGGTTGCCTGCACCCGGTTATTCCAAATGGCGCTCTCTGGCTGATCAAAATAATTGTCACTCACCAAAATAAAGTCAGCGTAATAGCCCGGCAGCAGCCGACCAATCTCCTTCTCCTGATGCGCCGCAAAAGCAGCGTCCTGGGTAAACAGGCTGAGACTGGCCTCCCGCGATAGCTTCTGCCCGGGGAACCAACCACCCTCAGGCTGATTATCATGACTCTGACGCGTCACCGCCGCGTGCAATCCGAAGAAAGGATTTACAGATTCCACAGGGAAATCCGAGCCACCGGCCAACTGTGCACCGCTGTCGAGCAAGGTCGCCCACGCATAGGCCGCTTCGAGTCGCTCTTGCCCGAGCCGGTCACCCGCCATATTCTTGTCACTGGTTGCGTGGGTGGGTTGAATCGAGGCCACTATGCCCGCCGCAGCAAAGCGCGATACATCCTGCGGACGCAGAATCTGGGCATGCTCCACACGATGGCGCAGGGCTCGACTCGCCTCCGACTGATTCAGCATTTCGTAGTTTACCAACACGCGATCATTGGCAAGATCACCAATCGCGTGGGTGTTAACCTGATACCCCGCCGCCACTGCGCGCGTCATGTGGTGCTTGAGTTCCTCATCCGTGAGCAACAACAAACCTTTGTGCCCGGGCTTGTCGGAATAGTCCTCAAACAGTGCTGCGCCCCGCGAGCCAAGCGCTCCATCGGCAGAAATCTTGACACTGCGTACCACGAGCAACTGTGCGTCGTCCTCAGATGGACCTGCCTCAAGATCGGCGTCGTTAGCCGGGTCCAACACATCCAGCATCGCATACACCCGCACAGGCATTTCACCCGCTTTTAGCAGGCTGCGAAAACCACGCACTTCCTGGGCAGTGATGCCGGCGTCATGCACGGAGGTAAGCCCATTTGCCGCCAGGTCACGCAGCGCTCTGGCCTGATAATCGGCGATACGTTCATCTGAGTCAGCTGGCATGACGCTGAACACCATCGTCATCGCATTATCGATCAGTACACCGGTGGCCTTACCCTGTTCGTCCCGGATGATCTGACCGCCCGCAGGATCGGGCGTGTCATCAACAATGCCAGCGAGCTCGAGGGCACGGGAGTTTACCCAAAGGGCGTGTCCGTCCACGCGCCCCAACACAACCGCGGCTTCGCCTGAAACAGCATCCAGGCTCTGGCGAGCGGGAAACTGTTTCCCCGGCCAAAGCACCTGATTCCAGCCACGCCCCTGCACCCACGACCCACTTGAGGACTCTGCAGAAATGAAGTCCACCACGCGCGCAACCGCGGCCGCCTCGCTGTCCACACCCACCAGATCAACCGATGCCAGAGCGCGACCGTGACTACTCACATGACCATGGGCATCAATAAGCCCTGGCAGTAGAGTCATACCCTTTCCATCGATTTGCTCCGTCGCTGTCGATTGCCGAGCGTCGCCTTCCGAAGCGTAGAGGCGCGTCACCTTGCCATCGTCAAATTCCAGAGCCGAAAAAGTAACGAGTTCGGGCCCATCCATCGTGTAGCCTGAAACGTTGTGCACCAATGTAGCGGCCTTTGCCGATCCCGCTGCCAACAGCGTTGCGAGTAAAAAAACCCTGCAATTCATAACATCTCCGTCCATTTAGGTAGATAACGTGATGGAAACTCTCGACGGCAATCGTCAATCCCACCTTTCGCCATTTCAGGCCGGCCTAGAGCCTGATATGAAGCCGCGACAATCCTACAAGCCTGCAGTTGGTATGGCATATCCCTCAAGACAGAAAGACCCTGAGAGAGAGATTTCTCATACTGGCCCATCCAGTAAGAGGATTGAGCAGCAGCGAGCCGCTTTTCGGGTGAATCAGGTGTTTGTATGAAGGTGGCAGGTAGATCTAGGTCAATTCTCGCGACGAGATAACCCACTGCATCCACATAAACTGGGCGCCAGCGCCCGGATTCCTTTAGGGCTTTAAGCTTCTGCTGCCCCCCCGCTCTCTCAATAGGCCAGAGAAAAAAGTCTGCGCCGCTAGCCTCAATCTTCGCCAACCAGCCGGGCTCCTGACTTAAGACAGACACATAGGTTAAATATGTCTCATCATCGAACACAGTATTTGCACGGCCATCAATAAACACTTGGAGCTGCCCATCTGTATGTAAGTGCAAAAATCCGCCCCAATTGTAATAGGCAAATACTCGACCATTCAGATTGTTCGTTTTTGCAAAGTTCATTACCTCTTTAGGATACAAAGATTCTGCAGCCAAATAGTGAAAGGCTGGTGCATGGGCAAGTGGAAAC
>CALINF010000041.1 GCA_938045215.1 uncultured Halieaceae bacterium
GAAACTGGACCTTGAGAGCCTCAAGGCGTTTCGTGACCGTTTCGCTATTCCCATCAGTGATGCTGAGCTGGAGGAAGTGCCATATTACCGCCCTGCACCAGACAGCCCCGAGATGCGCTACATGCGTCAGCGACGAGAGGAGCTGGGTGGCTTGATACCCGCGCGCAGGCAGGAGCTGGAGCACCTCGAAGCACCCGGGATTGAATCTTTCGCCAGTCAGCTCAAAGGCAGCGGCAAGCGAGAGATATCCACTACCATGGCGTTCGTTCGTATGCTGTCGAGTCTGGTCAAGGACAAGGCTATTGGTGAGCGGGTTGTACCCATAGTTCCGGACGAGGCACGCACCTTTGGTATGGAGGGCATGTTCCGCCAGTTGGGGATCTACTCCTCAATGGGGCAGCAGTACACGCCTCACGACTCCGGACAGATCATGTTCTACAAGGAAGACAAGCAGGGGCAGATACTCGAGGAGGGCATCAATGAGGCAGGCGCATTCTCGGCCTGGCTAGCGGCCGCTACCTCTTACTCCACCAGTGGCTACGCCATGGTGCCGTTCTACATTTATTACTCCATGTTTGGTTTTCAGCGCATTGGTGACCTCGCCTGGGCGGCCGGCGATAGTCAGGCCCGCGGTTTTCTAATAGGTGCAACAGCGGGTAGGACAACGCTCAACGGCGAGGGCCTGCAGCACCAGGACGGCCACAGTCATCTGGCGGCCAGCACCATTCCCAACTGTGTGAGTTACGATCCCGCCTATGCCTATGAGCTTGCGGTAATTATTCAAGATGGTCTGCGCCGCATGTACGCTGAAGGCGAGAACAAGTTCTATTACATCACCACGATGAATGAGAACTATGTGCAGCCAGAAATGCCTCCGGGAGTAGAGGAGGGCATTATCAAGGGCATGTACTGTCTCAAGCGGTCGCCGCGCAAGGAAGGATTGCGAGTGCAATTGATGGGTGGCGGTACTATTTTGCGCGAGGTGGAAGCCGCGGCCGAGATTCTTGAAAGTGACTATAACGTGGCGTCTGACATCTGGAGTCTGACCAGCGTGAATGAGTTACAGCGTGAAGGTAAAGCCACGGTGCGTTGGAACATGATGCACCCGGAGGAAGCCCCGCGCGTACCCTATGTTACCGAACTGCTAGAGCAAGCTGATGGCCCTGTTATTGCTGCAACCGACTACATGAAATCTTATGTCGATCAGATTCGTGAGTTCGTGCCAGGCCAGCTTAGCGTGCTGGGCACCGATGGTTTCGGGCGCAGCGATACGCGCTCGAAGCTGCGTAAGTTTTTCGAAGTGAGTCGCGAGTACGTTGTGCTTGCCAGTCTCAAAGCGCTGGCAGATGAGGGGCAGATAGAGCCTTCAGTCGTGTCAGACGCGATGCGCAATCTTGGTATTCCCGCCGACAAACTTGACCCGTTGTCATTGTGATAACTCTCGTTCAGCGTACGGATTAAGAGGACAGACACGTGGCAAAGCAACAAGTAACAGTACCCGATATCGGTGGGGCGGAAGACGCAGAAGTCATTGAGATTCTGGTCGCTGTTGGTGACCAGGTGGTGCTGGAGCAGGGCCTGATCGTACTGGAGTCTGATAAGGCTTCGATGGAGATACCCTCCACGCTGGCCGGCACAGTCGTGGAGCTGCTCGTGGGTGAAGGTGACGAGCTTTCAGAGGGCGCACCGATTGCCGTTTTGGAGGTAGAGGGTGAGGGCGCGTCGCCAGAGGCTCAACCATCAGCGCAAGACGATCCCGTTCAAACAAAAGAGCCCGCTCCCGCAGTGAGCAGTGAAGATGACGCTCGTGCTTCCAAACCAAAGGAAGCAGGCACAACGGCTGCCAGCACATCGGCAAGTGGCGGCGCTGGAGCTGGCGAGGCGACATCTGAAGTGACCGTGACAGTGCCGGATATTGGCACGGATGACGCGGTCGACCTCATTGAAATTGTTGTGAAGGTAGGTGACCAGGTCAATGAAGGCGACTCTCTGGTTGTCCTTGAGTCGGATAAAGCGTCGATGGAGGTACCTTCCAGTCACGCCGGGGAGGTGCTGGCTGTACTGGTTACCGAGGGGCAGTCCGTTAAACAGGGCGATAGCGTTGTAACGTTGCGTAGCACGGGCCAGGCGTCGGCTGCTGAAGCGCCACGACCTACTTCTGCACCTGAGCAGCAGGACAAGAAAGAGACGGCATCTGCAGTCACAACGGCAGCCACGCCCGTCGTTGCTCCCGCTGCAGCTGCAACTGCGCAAAGCAGCGCGGCCAATGGAAAAACCGTTCACGCAGGGCCGGCGGTGCGCAAGCTCGCGCGCGAGCTTGGTGTAACCCTGGAGCAGGTTTCCGGTACCGGGCCTCGCGAGCGCATTTTAAAGGAAGACTTACACGCATTTGTGCAAACTGCGCTTGGCAGCACATCCTCGGCTGGGACAGTCACCTCCGGCTCGGGTATTCCCGCGGTGCCCGAAGTCGACTTTGCCAAATTTGGCGAAGTGGAGACAACACAGCGCTCCAAGTTAGAGAAATTGACTGCTGCGAATATGCAGCGTAGCTGGCTCAACGTGCCGCACGTAACACAGTTCGATGATGCCGATATCACAGATCTGGAAGCGTTTCGTGCCACGCTCAAGGCCGAGGCTGAAAGTCGCGGCACCAAAATCACACCGATGCCGTTTATATTGAAAGCCTGCGCCGTGGCGCTACGTGACAATCCCAAGTTCTGCGCATCGCTTGCTTCCGGCGGCGAAGAACTGGTGTACAAAAAGTATATCCATATTGGAATGGCGGTGGACACGCCTGCCGGGCTTATGGTGCCGGTGCTGCGCGATGTCGACAAGAAAACGATCTGGGAACTGGCAAGCGAAGTTATCGAGTTGGCGGGTAAGGCCCGGGACCGCAAGTTGAGCCCACAAGAGATGCAAGGCGGCTGTTTTTCGGTGTCCAGCCTTGGCAACATCGGTGGCCGCGGCTTTACGCCCATAGTGAACACGCCCGAAGTGGGGATTCTTGGCGTTTCCCGCGCTCAGAACCAACCCGTGTGGATGGGGCAGGCATTTGAGCCGCGCAAAATGTTACCCCTGTCGTTGTCCTATGATCACCGCGTGATCAACGGGGGCGATGCGGGCCGCTTTCTCACGCAACTGGCGTCCCTGTTGAGCGATATTCGTAAGCTCAGTCTCTAGTACGGTAGGCGCGCACTGCTCGTCGCAGACGGCCAATCACCATTTTGGTGCCCGTTGGCATGGTTAGTGCTGTGTTCTGGAGAATAAAGCCCGCAAAGGACGACCCTTGACCGAATCAACGCAGACTCCACACATCCCTGATTGGCAGGCCGCGCTGTTGGCGCGGCACAGCCTCGGTCGAGGGTATCTGGAGCGTGCACAAGAATGGTTCGATCCGCTGGCAGGGGTCATCGCGGCGCACCATAATAGTGCAAACAGGCCGGTGCTGGTGGGCTTAAACGGGAGTCAGTGCTCTGGTAAGACAACGCTGTGTGACTATTTACAAGGTGTGTTGACCCATCAGTACGGTAAGCGCGCTCTCGCACTTTCTATTGATGACTTTTACCTCACCCATCAGCAACGCCTGAGCCTGGCGCAGACTGTGCATCCACTGTGTGCTACGCGCGGGGTGCCGGGTACTCACGACATCGCCCTGCTTAACGCCACCGTTACCCAGTTGCTGGATCCTGCTCGCAGCGCCGATGTTGTTATCCCCGGTTTTGACAAGGCTACGGATGATCGAAAGCCGGCACAGGCATTGGGGCGCTGGTCGGGCGATCTGGATATCCTGCTCCTGGAGGGCTGGTGTCTGGGCGTTCACCCACAGGAAGACGAAACACTTGTGCAGCCGATAAACCCGCTGGAGGCGCAGGAAGACAGGGAGGCTGTCTGGCGACAGTGGGTGAATCGTAGTCTGGCAGAAGACTACGTGCCGTTCTATGAGTGCGTGGATTTCTGGGTAATGCTGGCAGCGCCTGATTTCGATTGTGTGCTGGCCTGGCGTAGTGAACAGGAGGAAAAGTTGCGCCGGTCCCTGGCGGATGCTGCAACGCCCAACGCGCTGCAGTCACCCGAGGACTTGCAGCGGTTTGTGCAACACTATGAACGGTTGACCAGAGAGTGCCTCGCAACACTGCCTGATCGCGTCGACTACCTGTTGTCGCTGGATGCGCGGCGCAAGGTGCGTGCGGTCAGCCATCGCTTGTTGGGTGGCTCATGACTAACTTCTCCGCGCACAAGGCAATGGTGTTTACCGATCTGGATGGCTCGTTGCTCGATCACCACTCCTACACCTTTGCCCCAGCGCTGCCTGCGATCACTGAGCTCGCCAAACAGTCTATTCCGCTAGTGCTGTGCTCCAGTAAAACGCGCGCGGAAATGGAGCAAATCAGAACCACGCTGGGCAATAGTGATCCGTTTATTGTTGAGAACGGCGCTGCAATCTTTGTTCCGCAGGCGTGGCTTGATGGTGCGTTCTCGGCGTTTGTCGCCGCTAGCGAACACCCCACTGTCAAACGTAATGATATTGCACTCGAGGACGGTTACCTGGTGCACGCATCTTCGGATAGGCGCGCTCGCTGGCTTGCGGTTCTCGACGTGCTTCAAGCAGAGTATGGCGACGAGTTCGACTCATTCTGCCGCATGGGTGTTGAGGGCATTGTTGCCCTTACCGGGCTGAGTGATGAGGAGGCAGCGCTGGCGAATCAGCGCGAGTTCAGCGAACCGGTGTACTGGCATGGTAGTGATGCGCGGCGCGATGCTTTTGTCGGCGAGTTGGAGTCGCATGGCGCAACGGTGGCGCAGGGAGGCCGTTTTCTGGGCGTGACGGGCACATGTGACAAAGGCAAGGCGCTGCAATGGTTGGCAGACGCCACCGCGGCCTGCCTTGGTTGCGAGCATATCGATACACTCGCAATAGGCGATAGCGGTAATGATGCGCCCATGCTGGAGGTGGCAGACACGGCTCTGGTCATTCGCTCGCCAGTACATGAGTTTCCGCCACTCGCTCGCGGTTTGGGTGTGGGGGTGATGCATTCCGACAAGCCCGGCCCCGATGGTTGGAACGATGGCGTAATGTCCTGGTTACGGGAACGCAGCGCATGACCCCAGCTCTATCAGTCATAAAGCCAAAACCACTCGCATACTGCGAAACCCAATTTATCAGGAGTCTCAGCGATGGGTGATTTTTATCAGAACGGAATTATCACAACACTGCACAACTTGGCGGGACGTTCGCTTGAGGATATGGAAGCCGAATTGGTGCAGTTTTCCAAGAAGCGTCCGATGGGGCTCATTCTTCCCTCCCTGTTTTCTGAACTGGAGGGCGAAGCCCTGCCGCAAATTCTGGATCATCTGGAGCAGGTGCCTTACTTAAGCGAAATTGTCATAGGACTGGATAGAGCAGATAGGGCTCAGTATGAGCACGCACTCAAATTTTTTGGCCGGTTGCCACAACACCACAGGGTGTTGTGGAATGACGGGCCTCGCCTGCAGGCACTGGACGCCAAGTTGCAGTCACAGGATCTTGCGCCCAAGGAGATGGGTAAGGGCCGGAATGTGTGGTATTGCATGGGCTACATATTGGCCACAGGCCGGGCTGAGTCGGTGGCGTTGCATGACTGCGATATTCTGACCTATGACCGCTCATTACTGGCCAGATTGATTTACCCCGTTGCCAACCCTGCGTTCAACTATGAGTTCTGCAAAGGTTTCTATGCCCGCGTGGCCGATGGAAAAATCAATGGCCGGGTCAGCCGGTTGTTGGTGACGCCGCTCTTGCGTGCTCTGAAGAAAACGCTGGGCGAGATGGAATACCTGGAATACATGGACAGCTTTCGTTACCCCTTGGCTGGCGAGTTTTCTTTCCGGCGCGATGTATTAACAGATATTAGAATTCCCAGCGACTGGGGACTTGAGATTGGTGTGCTCTCGGAGATGTATCGTAACTACGCCAACAATCGACTCTGTCAGGCCGACATCGC